>JBAWXE010000128.1:0-6248 GCA_037144255.1 Bacteroidota bacterium
TCCCATATTATTTCAAACTCATCCATATAATCTTGCCTATAAAATACCTGACTTTTCAGGCGAGTATGTGGATTTGAGACTAGTTGTTTGTGTAGATATTGACCTATTGTCTCTTTATTGAAATAGAGTTCTTTGCTTCTATCGCTAATAGCCCCTAAATAACCGCTTGAATTGTGGATATTGTTATTGATTTCAGCTATTACATAGGCAACTTCTTCCTTACTCAGTTGAGTATTTGCGGCTTTACTACGCCATTCATAAGCTATAAGTTTTTTCTCATCTCTCGTTCCCTTTATATCGGCAGTATTGAACCCATAAGTACTCCAAAAAATAGCAGCGGTGGCTCTTTGCCCCTTCCCATCTATGGTTTTTCTGAAATCTTCCGTAAATATTTCAGGGTGAAATTTCTTTTGATACTCCCAAACCTTATCTAATTCAGCATTTAGGTCAGAACGATAAAAATCAGGTAATGATTTTTTACCCTCTTTCAATAATTGGTAGCATAACTGCCCCGGTGTAAGAGCCTCATCATACAATCGTTTGGCTACAGCCATGCCATCTATTGCCTGCCCTTCGTCTTCATTTTTTGCTTTTCGACTACTTTTATATCCGCGCTTTTTATTGATCATTAATAATACACGTGCAAATGCTTCTTTGCTTATTTCTTCGCTTGCAGCCTTGGCTCTTAGGGCATAAGTACTATGAGTAGTTCGTTTATCATCTTCGCTTAATACGGTCTCAGGGCTAATTATCCCACTTTTGAAAAGTGCATTGATTAAATTGGTACGACGTTGCTTATAACGTTGCAGATTACGTCTCATACCCCTGTTTTGGGTTCGCTCAGCGTTTACAGAAACAAGTTTCCCCCTTTCAAAATTGGATTGTTCCTCTGTTGATATAGGGTTTACTCTAACACCTATTCTTTCGATTGTAGATTTTTCATGCTCGTTTTCGGCTTCAGTGACAAAAGCCCAACCGATGGATGTGGTGCCGAGGTCAAGACCTAGGATTTTCTTGCTCATGTAGGTTTATATTATTTGTGATAGATACTAAGTGCCTATAGCTGCAATGGATTATTTTTTGTCATTAGTCCAAGGTGATTAAAGGAATAGGCAATATTTCTATTTATAAATTTAATTATTATCTTTGTAATGAAGCAAATCGCAATAAGGGTTTTCCCGTTGTGTAAACATTAAGTTGCCCTCGACTTTACGGGGGCATTTTTATTTTCTGATACTTTGCCTATCTGATTTGATATTATTCAAGTTTTCCTTTCATATTGTATCAATTCATAAGAAATATTTTTTATTTTAAATTATTATCAATAAATTTAATTTATAAAATATCACTTTTTGAAATAATTCACTATTATTCCTTCACATGAAACCTATTGCTTATGAATATATCCCATCTATAGATTAGTACCTAAAATCTTGATAGCATTATTATACATTTAATAGCAATGCACTGAATTGTACTCCTACTACTTTTTGGATTTACCCATACCTGAAAAAATAATAATCTCAAACTATCAACTATTAATTATGAAAGGAATAGCAATAACTATTTTACTATGCCACTTTGTGGCATCTGCAAAGGCACAATGTGGAACTGCATGTAATGAATTAGTACCCAATGGAGGTTTTGAATATGTAGACCCTGCATATGTTGCGCAATGTGGTATCATTCCACAGATGAATTTGATACCTCCTGCTCCAGTATATAACTGTGCGTCTACAGGTTTTAATTGGATAATGAATTGCTGGCAACAAGGTGTTGGCGAACCATGGCTGAACTTACTAGGATGCAGTTGTTCATTGGTAACAAATGTACACCCTTTGAGTACAACGGCAAATCAGCGTACTTTAACTATGACAAGTGCTGGTGGTGGAGGTGACCTCTCCACGATAGGCCCACAAGCGTTATTAAGTGAAATGATTCAACCCTATACCGATTACACAATCAGTTTTTGGGCAAGGTCAAACTATCTTCATGATTGGCAATATAAATTACCAGAACTTAATCCAAAATCAGCCATTGAATTTGGGTTAAGTCATGGTACAATAGTGCCATCCAATAACCCTGCATACATATTTTTGAGTAATGCCTATAGTTATGGTTTCCCTGGATGTTGGGATGATTTTCATAACGCAATGACACCCATAACGTTTAATGATTTAAGTGGAGCTCCACAGCAATATTTTGAGATTCAACCTGATGACCAATGGCGATTTTATACTCAGACTTTTAATCTAGGTGCAGCAGGAGGGATAAGTTTCAACAATTTTATTATGCTAAATGGTGATTATATTCTATATCCATTATATAATATGACTCAATTATGGAGAGGTCTAATATCTGTTGATGACATCAGCATTAAACCTACCAAAGTATCGTGTACGTTTACACCACCTGCACAGGTAGGTAATTGTCATGTACCTATAGACCTAAGCCAATATGTGAGTGTGCCGGGTGGTACTTTTGATATTGACCCTACTTATGTACCAGCTTTACCAGCAATATCTCCTTTAAGTGGTAGTATTTTTGACCCTGCAAATGCTGCTATTACACCATTGCCAGCACTTGTTACATTCTCTTATACTTATTCAATTGACGGCTGTACCTATACTACTTATGCTCAAATAAATGTAATAGATGGTACTAAGCCGGATTTTGCACCCACAGCAAGTCCAAATACTGTTTGTACAGGTGGTTCTTCAGATTTAGATGCCAATGTAACTTCTACAGGAACCTATACTTATAGTTGGACCCCTATAGGACCAAGTAACGGTGTGCCTTCAGGTACAGCAAATACATCATCTCCTACGGTAAATCCGGTACATACTACTACCTATTCTCTCACCGTTACAGACCCTAATACTTTATGTTTCGATACAAAATCTGTTATTGTTAATGTTCCTACAATTAATCTTACAGCAGATAACGATGTGATTTGTAGTTCTATAAAATCTATTACTTTAACAGCTTCTAGTGACTACACATTTACTGATTATACGTGGTCAGCATCTCCATGTACAACTTGCTCATCAATAGGTATAACTACTCCTTTAGTTACCACTACATATTCAGTTTCTGCTTCTACAATAATTAACGATGTACTTTGTGTTGATACTGCTTATATAAATATAGTTGTACCTACCAGCTGTTATTGCGATTATATAAAAAACTATAAGTCAGGGAGTATCATAGGCAATACTAGTGCAAATGGTAGTCCTCCTTACATTATTGACCAAAATTTAGATTTTAGTGGCAGCCCTATGCCAGCACCAGCGGTACTATATCTGGATAACAATGTTACAATTATTGGGGATGTCAAATTTAATAATATAGCTCTGCTCATTAATGATGGTATAACTATTACTGTTGACCCTAATTCTTCATTGCAAATCAGTAATAGCCACCTATATGCATGCGAAAAGAATATGTGGAATGGGATATTTCTTGATAATAACTCTATCAGTACAGGTAAATTGACTATAGATGAACATAGCATGATTGAAGATGCGAAAACTGCCATTTCTATTGGTAAAGTATACCCTCCAAATGATGGGAAAAATATTATCGAGTTACATGATGTTATTTTTAACAGAAATAAAGTAGGTATGGAAATAGATGCCTGTCCTTATGCCCTTACGGCAGCCCCTTATACATATCCATTTGTGATTACGAATACTATATTCACCAGTCGCAATTTTGGTAGTACATGTTGTAGTGTAGACCCACATGTATATAGCTCATATGGTGTTATGGCGCATTACCCTATTTCATGGCCAGACCCTTATACGCCATCGATATTTTCAGGAGTGCCTTCCCCACTTACCAGCCCTTTCCAATCTAATTATAGCTTGAAAAAGACAGGTAACTGGACACCTGCGAGTATATTTTCACCTCCATACAATATTGATAACCCCAAAGCATATAGGACACCTGCATATGGGGTTGGTTATTCTGGATTTGATAAACTGGATTGTAAGGATGGATCGAAAGACCGTAAAGGTATTGTGTTGAATTATGTTGGCTCTACTGATGTAACTGCAACTACTAAGATTTATTCAGAGATTCAGATAGGTGCAGCCAATTTTGTAGGTGAAAAAGGGATAAATGAAACCCAAAATATCTTTGACAACCTAATGTATGGTATACAAGCACTTAATAGTAATTTTACAAGTGTGAACAATGTATTTATGTATATGAATGCCATCGCAGAAAACAGAACATACCCGGCACCAGTTGTTGGTGGTAGCGGTATATTTGCATTGGCAGACGGTAGCCCGGCTACGGTTTATGATGGAAGAGCAAGGATATATACAGAGGGTACCAGTATTGGTGACAATGAGTATTATGATAACAAAAGTGCGGTAGATATACAAAACTATAGTAAAATAATAGGGCTGAATACTAAAATGCGTAGTACACAAGATGTCACTGCACCGGGCTATTCATACATTGGCAGATATGGATATAACATCAGAGAAAGGTACTATGAATATCAGGACATCAGCAGTAACGATATCAGTAATATTGTGAATGGTATTGCCGTAACAACTGGTATATCGAATAATATGCCTAACTCAAACGTGCTGCTGGGTATGCTGAATGTGAATGATAATACCATCACTGCTCACCCTGCCGGTTATTCATCCATCAGCACACAATCTGTGAATGTGGCCATCAGCTTGCAAAATCTACTAGATAATTCATACATAAAGCCCCTGCCTCCACCTATTAGCTACAATGTGGTGAATGCCAACCATAACACCATTAATGATGCCTATAATGGTATCTATGTATCGGGCTATAGGGTGCAGCATCCGCGTATATATAACAACACCATGAGCCTGAGGCAATATGCTTCACCTGCTTTTCAGTATGGTATAGATGCTGTAACAAATGGTAATACCACTATACAGGCCAACCATATTGCAGTAGATAATTATGGTGTCAGTACCAGTCAGGCAGATACTATGTGGAAAGGCATATTTGTAAGTAATAGTATCCGTTCTAATGTAAAATGCAACTGGACTGAGGGCATGGGTGTAGGGCAAGAGTTCTTTGGGAATAATGTAGGTACAACATGGCACCATAATGATATGTACCTGCATAGGATGGGCTATATGCTGAATAATGCTGCTATAGGCCAGCAAGGTAATAGCACTACTCCTATTGATAATAAATGGATGGCTGGCAACTGGAGTTCTTCCAACTATGAAACCTTTACCATTCACTTTTCAATTGTTGCGAACTCTATTCTTTATGTAAGAACTGGTGTAACTACAAACCCTGTGAATACATCATCATATAATGGTTCTCAACCAACAGGTTCAACTCATACATATACGGGTAGCGGCTTTAGCCCAAGTGTAATAGCATTTAACCCCACATCATTTTTAGTAGACTGTGCCGAAATTAACGACCAAGTGCATGGGCTAGACCTGCATCATCATATAGCCAGAAATGAGGTAGACTCTGCTACCGATGGGCAGCGCAGGTGGATAGGACAGTACCAGCTATGGGAGGCCATGATGGGCGATAGTACATTGGCTGATAGTAGTGATGTATTGGCTGATTTTCAAAGTATAGCAGCAAGTACCAGATATGCCCATATATGGGGTATAGATACTGCATTGAGTGCGGGTAATGATAGTGCAGCCACAGCCATGCTGAGCGATACTGCGGCTTTTACAGCACCTACAGGCTGGATAGTAGACAGCAGTAATGGAGTGATCATAACAGATGATAGTGATGCCAATAATATTGTGGCTAATTACCTGATGTATTACAATACTTACCTGCATTATATACATGGGGTTATGACTGATACTGATACAGCCTATATAGCCGGTATGGCCTATCTATGCCCTATGCATGATGGTATGGTAGTGTATCAGGCAAGAGCATTGTACCGTGCACTGCTGGATACCCTAGTGGTGTTTAATGATGATAGCCTGTGTACAGCTTATCTGCCAAGGCATGGTAATAACAATAACCCGCATAGCCCTACATACGGTACCAGTAAGAAGCTAATAGATGGACAAGCCACACAGGCATACAATTTGTACCCTAACCCTAATGATGGTAACATAAGCATTATACAACGTGTAGCGGAAAATGAACCTGTGCATGTGGTAGTATATAATAGTATAGGGCAAAGTGTATATACAGGCAGCTTACAATTTACCAGTTACAAATCATCTGTGCAATTAGGTAGTATTAGCAGCGGTGTGTAT
>JBAWXE010000129.1:0-6232 GCA_037144255.1 Bacteroidota bacterium
GTACTAAGTCCTACAATTTTAATCTCAACATTGTATCGTGTGTCTCATCTACTTTAGGAGCATATAGCATCAGCGACCAATGTGCAAGTACCAATAACTATACGGATACTGTATTGATGGCTCCGGGAAGTGCTAATACTGTGATGATGAAGAATTTTGACCAAACAGGCCATACGGCTTATTTAACTATTAACTGCGCTAGTGGTACTATCAATATGAGCCAGCAGCTGATCAATGGAATTACGTATTCTGGCTCAGGGAATTTCTATATCTCATCCAGCCGAACTATATACCTCAGTGTTACTAAGTATACTGCATCCTCTGGTTATTCATATTGTTCCATGAATATGAACGGGATCAACTAACCATTCTTATTGAGTAATCCATCTCCCCTTAAATCCTTGCCTGTAGGCATTCACAAGCTTTTAATAAAGTTTGGCAAGGTATTTGTTATTATTATCGTAAGTGGCTGCAACTTAGCGATCTGTAATTAATAATTATCAAATTTTAAAAGAGGGGGTAGTGGATGTATGTAAAATTCAACAATCAAGCAGCGGCATTATATCAAAATGCTGCAACACAAAAGGAAAATAACATCACAAGTGTTTCTATAGTTCTGGGCCCGGTCTACGCATTACAAAGATGGATGAGAATAAGGGCAATCAATAAACGGATACGCAAGGTGCAGATAATGCATAATCAACACATTTGGGATATAGTACATCAGAATCCTAACCATGTATCGATACAGCGAAAGGCATACGAACAGCATGCTATTGCTAGAATGGAGCGGTTCAAAATATTCTGAAGGTTTACTCCTAAAGCAGCCATAAGCACAGCATTTAGCTGTGCTTTTTTTATTGGCTCAATCGCCATTAACAATGGGATAACGTATGTTATAGGCTCATTAACGGCTGGTTATTCGCTTGCTAAACAGGCTCAAAAACTTGGCATGGGCAGTGTTGAGATAGTACATTTGTTTCATCATCTAAAAACAAAGCCATGTATCTCAATTACAAAAACAACTTAGCTACTTACAATGCTGCAACCCTCAGCTGGGAATTAGAAAAGGAAGTAAAAAGGATATCTTTAAAAATAGACCTGAAAGGTGCTATTGTAAAGATGATACGCAACAGGGCAATCGATGAAAGAATACGCCGCATACAGGTTGCCAAATCAATAGCGGTATGGAATACAGTAAACGAGAGTGCTACCCATATTTCTATCAGAAGAGTATCTGCTGAGAGACGTGCTATCCACAGACTGGAAAGATTAAAGTATTAATAAAGATTTTCATTGTATAGTTTTTATAGGGCTGCCTTTGGCAGCCCTACTTTTTTGTAAATAGTGTATTAATAAGTTGGGCGGCCAGCATGGCCGCCCAACTTATTAGGAGCAAGAGTCTTTAAAATAATTAGTTCTCTATGCTCAATGCTTTTACAGTTACTTGTTGGCCATTGTTATTGAGGCGTACATAGTAAATGCCTTTTGCTAAAGGTGCAGATAAATGGATATCAGCTTGATCGGCATTGAGAGTAAGGGTGTTATTTGCTATTACCTGACCCATGATATTGATGAGCTCGTAAGACCATGTACCAGCAGCAGCAGATGGAACTGCTACATGAATGGTATTGCCTGTAAGTGGGTTAGGGTAGATATTAATATTATCGTTGTAAGCAATAGAAGATATAGAAAGAGGTATGCGTTCGTAGTGGATAGTAGCGGCAGATACAGTGTCAAAAACATTGTTAGTGAAAGTAAAGCTACCTAATGGAACTATCTCGTTGGCACGATAGAAGTCCATAGTATAAGTATAAGTAAGCTGACCTTGGGAAACACCTGCAGCTGTTAATAAAGCAGCCGGAGCAGGAGTGCCATTTACGAAAATGCTATCCTGTTGTATATTCACACGTTTTACCTGTAATACCGGGAAATATTGTGAGCCACCTGTAGTGCCCACTTTTACTGACATAGAACCCCAACCAACAACAGTATCTGTTTCGGTAATATGAGATCTGAATTGTGTAGGTGCATTATTATAAACAGGGAAACCACTCACCAAATACAAAAGGGTAGCGTTAACATTGGTAGTATAAGCATTAGACCAATTTCTGCCTAAAGTAGCAGGGAAAGGTAATACAGTATCCGGAGCAGTCAGTATCACATCCTGATTAAGTGTAGTGAGTGTATCGCCAGCAGTACCTAAGTAATTGGCTTGGTGTGGAACGTGAAAACCAAAATTAACGATACCGGTAGCAGTATTAGAATAGAAAGCATTGAAACCACCTGCACCCAAGCTATCATAGTATGCAGCAGAAGTGAAGGCACTACCAGATGGTACTGCTACATGGTATACTGAACTACTACCTACAGTATAAACCATACCTGAAAGGTTCCACATGGCATTGGTAGCAGGTTGTAAATTAGGGTATACCGATGCACTGCTATCGTTCCTTAAAGAATCATTGGTACCGATATATGCAGCATTTGTAGGCATGTTGCTAGAACTGAGCGTGATCTGAGCTGACGCTTGCGAACTGCAAAATAATGATGCAGCCATTAATAGAGTAAAGATCTGTGTCTTCATACGTTATAAATTATTAGGTAGTTTTATTATGCGTAAAAATATTGCATTTTCATTAGATAAATCTCAATGAATTACAAATAAATACTTAAAATGTTAGTCAAGCGAAGTGTGTAATGCGTTGATAATTGATGTATGTACATATATATATGATATAATGTGTTGTCAATCCTGAGTAAATATGCAGAAACAGAGGCTCATAATGTCTTGCAAAATTGTATTTTAGCCATGTTATTGATTTTGATTTGAGAATCAGTATTGAGTAGCGTGCTCTAAACCAATATTTATGCATTTTTGGAATCATCCCTGGCCCTGGTATATAGCAGGGCCGTTATTAGGTCTGACAGTACCACTGTTACTGCTGATTGGGAATAAGCCTTTTGGTGCCAGTGCAATATTCAGGCATTTGTGTGCTATAGTGATACAAAAAAAGGAGTGGAAGTACTTTAAATATGACTGGAGCAAAGAGAGTTGGAATTTCTATTTTATTGGTGGAATTGTATTGGGTGGAGCTATAGCAGCTACATTGATACCTAATTTGGGTGAGCTGAAATTGCATCCTTATTTGGTGGACTTGTATCATGGATTGGGGATAAACGATTTTTCGCAAGGAGTGCCTAAGCAGATATTCAATATGGAAGGCCTGCGTAATGTTGAAGGAATAGTGTTTGTGTTGGCCGGAGGTTTTATGGTGGGTTTCGGATCGAGGTATGCCGGTGGTGATAATTCGGGACATATGATATTAGGGGTAGCTAGATTGAACAAGCCTAGTATCATTACTACAGCTTGTTTTTTTGTAGGAGGGTATATAGGTGCACATTATATCGTACCATTCATTCTTAAAGTAGTATAAGACAAGTGTATGAAGATAAGGACCATTAACAGACGTATGGGCAAATCGGAGTCGGATATTGAAATCCGTTCACTGAGCAGATCTTTTTCGTTGCCAGATGACCCCCACCCCTGGAGCACTGCCCTGATGTATGTACTGGTAGGTGTGTTGGTAGGTATAGTTATGGTGAAAGGGCAGATCATATCATGGTTAAAAGTGCAGGAGATGTTCATGCTGAAATCTATGCAATTGCCACTGACATTTGGTAGTGCTATATTGGTAGCATTCATATCAATAGTGATCATACAACAGCGGAAAATAAAAACACTAGAAGGTAAGGATATCTATTTTCCGAGATATAAAGTGACAAAGGGAAACTATATAGGTGGTGTGATAGCCGGTGTGGGATGGTCGCTAACAGGTGGCGGACCTGCTGCACTGTTTGCCATGAGCGGTACAGGTGCTGTGGTAATGGGTGTGGCATTGCTGATGGCAATGGTAGGAACATGGATGTTTGGAGCAGTAAGGGATAGTTTGCCATAGGGGTTTGAATTTTTCAAGATAATGTATGGGATGTTCTGAAGAAGAGTATCCCATTTTTTTAGTATTGACATATTTTTTAAGTGATTGATAATGATTGCTTTGTAGGTTACAGTACTACCCATTTGGGTTACATTCGTTTCTCATTTAGTTCTCATTGGTATTAAATTCTTCTTTTGTTCTTTTCTCTTGAAAAAGAACCAAAAGTTCAAGGCAGGTAGAAAAAAGCTAAAAACCTCTGCTGCTAGACTAAAACTTTCAAGCCCAAACCTATAACAAATTCATAAGGGAGAGCGAATGTGTGTGATACAATAACATTGAGCTGAAGCATCACCTGAAAGTTTTTTAATGCCGAGCTGTCTGATTTTCTTAACGTTTTTTTCTAAATGTCTTGTTAGCTAGTAGGTGTTGCAGAAAAACGTAATGTTACATTTTTCTGCACTTTTTTATGGTTACATGAGAAGTTTAAGTGATTGATTGTGATAGTGTTGCGGTTTTTCAAAGGTTACCCCGAAACGAGTTCGGGACTCCCCAAATCTGTTTATTTATTTATTGAGGGTCGCATTTGGGTTACAGTCTAACATTTGAATTAGTGTTATAAGAGCTGATCGCAAGGGCTCGGGAGATTGCGGGTCAAGCCCGCAATGACAGCTTTTTTTACCGAATTGTTTCCGATCCATTACCGATGGATTACCGATTTTTTACCGAATGATTACCGATAAGAATGATAGACACATGAAAAGAAAAATTGTGTGTCATGAACCAGCATCCTCCTACACTAAGGCTTCGGTGGACAAAGTAAAGATACGAAATGGGGGTAGGGGCTAACAAATATTTGTTTCCTCATTATAGAGGGAGTTTATTACCATAATCAGGAGATTTGATAGATAGTAATAATAAGCAATTGAATGAGGAATGCCGGTAACCAACCAGCTGATAGAGCAGTGATGAATTAGTTACTTGTATAATTATGTAAGATTGCGGGTCGGGGGGTCGCAATGACGCGAGGGGTGTTGAGTAGGGCTATAGATATTGAAGCGCTATCTACTAATAGTTATCTTGCCTATCTGTAAGATATTGTTTTGATCTGTGAGCTTGTAAAGGTATAAGCCATTAGGTAAGGCAGATGTATTCCATTGAATCTGCCCTGACTTATCAGGTAGTTGGAAAGTCTGTATTACCTGCCCCATGAGGTTAGTAACAGTAAGTATAAGGTTATTAGAAGCATAAGGTATAGCATAGCTGAATGTAACATTATCAGTAGCAGGATTAGGATATACTCTGGTATAGTTAGCACCATATACATTTGCCACTCCCTGTGGCCATACTATTACCTTTACGGTATCATAGGTAGATACACCACAGAGTGTTTGTTTTACTACATAGCTGGTAGTACTGGTAGGTTTTACCCACATGCCCCCACCGCTATCTATGGGGGTACTATTACCCAGTACATACCATGTGCAGGGCATGGCCTCATCATGCAGACCTATGTATGCACTATCCCCCAGGCCTATTATAGTATCATGCCCTGCGTAGGCTATGGCATCGCTTGCTATTACGCTCACATCGTCTATCAAATAATAGGCATAGCCACAGCCACATAGACTGATATAAGGTACATAAGTGGTATGGGCTTTATCATGAAAATTACCAATGGTAATGAACTTCTCTGTCCCATTTGCTGTAAAAGTACCTTCTATCTTTACCCAGTGCATGGTATCAAAAATAATGGTAGTGTTCTCTACTTGTGGTGTATAGGTGGTTTTAGGTGCTGCACATCCTACAGAGTCTGTATTATCTATACTGCCATTATCCAAATATGCTCCTATATTGGCAATGGCATAGTCGGATGCTTCTTCCAACACTGTGTAAAAAGTAACACAATACTGTTTACCAGTTATCAATGAATGATACAATCTTCCTTGAAGATAATCTCTATAATAATAATATGGAGGGGGGCTTATACTTTCATCATAGAACATTTGCATCTGCGCCATTCCATTACCTGTACGTGGGTATTGATAGAAAACACTATTTAAAGGTACAGTCATTATCCCAGTACCACAAATATTACAATATTCAGGTGAGCAAGTGGGATCTATAGCTATCGTGTCAATAGGTGACCAGTAATTAGCTAACTTAATTTGATCATTATGAGACGGACACTGCGTATGCTGTTCAAAACTAGAATTATGAACTAAATTCACCTGTGCCTGTGAGAATGCAGGTATGCATAGTAAAAGGTATAAGCTGATGAATAATTTCATAAGTGT
>JBAWXE010000130.1:0-6110 GCA_037144255.1 Bacteroidota bacterium
CGACAAAGATTACAAGGCATATTTTCCCATTATGTACTTGCAAAACCAAGTAGAGCTTCCGCTGAAAACTATTGACGCGGTTACCTCTTTTGATGTAACAATAAATGTACAAGGTGGTGGGCCTAAAGGTCAGGCAGAAGCTATCAAAATGGGTATATCTCGTGTTTTATGTGAAGTAAATCCGGAGTATCGTCCATTACTGAAGAAAGATAGCCTGTTAACACGTGATCCTCGTTCTGTAGAGCGTAAGAAATTCGGTAAACGTAAAGCGCGCCGTAGCTTCCAGTTCTCTAAACGTTAATCGCCTGGTTGTATTCTTTATTTTTTAACAGACAAGAAAACATTACAATGGAAGAAAATAAAAGCCTGCACCAGCAACTATTAGAAGCTGGTGTGCATTTTGGACACTTAAAGAAAAAGTGGAACCCTAAAATGTTGCCGTACATCTTTGCCGAAAAGAACGGTATACACATCATAGATCTTAACAAAACTATCGAAGGCCTGGACGAAGCTGCAGCTGCACTAAAGTCTATAGCTAAGAGCGGTAAAAAGATCATGTTTGTAGCTACTAAAAAGCAAGCGAAAGAGATCGTTGCTGAAGCAGCTCAAAAAATGAACATGCCTTACGTTACCGAACGTTGGTTAGGTGGTATGCTTACCAACTTCTCTACTATTCGTAAGAGTGTAAAGAAGATGCAAAGCATCGAAAAAATGCTTGCTGACGGTACAATGGATAGCGTTACTAAAAAAGAGCGTTTGACATTGACTCGCAGTAAGGAGAAAATGGAAAAAGTATTAGGTGGTATCTCTCAAATGGGACGTACTCCTGCAGCATTATTCATGGTTGATATCAGCCACGAACATATTGCTCTTGCAGAAGCAAAACGTCTGGGTATTACTACACTTGCTATGGTAGACACTAATAGTGATCCTACTAAAGTAGATTTCGCAATACCTGCAAATGATGATGCTACTAAATCAATAGCTATCATTACTCAATATCTTACAGCAGCTATCATGGAAGGTTTGCAAGAGCGTTCTCAGATCAAAGAAAGCGAAGAAGAAGGTGCTTACGATGAATCTGCAGAAGGTAGAGCAGCTCGCGGACTCGATATCACTGAAGAAGATGGTGAAGGTGGAAAACGTCGTGGTAGAGGTGCTGGAGCAGGTCGTCAAGGCGCAGGTGCAGGTGCAGCAGGTGGTAGAGGACCAGGGGGCGGAAGTGGCCGTCCGGGTGGTGCAGGTGGTAGAGGACCAGGTGGTGGAAGTGGCCGTCCAGGTGGTGCAGGTGGTAACCGTCCAGGTGGTGGCGGAAATCGTCCGGGTGGACCAGGTGGCAGAGGACCAGGTGGTGGCGGAAGTCGTCCGGGTGGTAGCCGTTAATAAACAAACGTTAATTTAATAGAGTCTTAAAGCCCCAGAGTTGGGGCTTTAAGCATAAATCGCGAATTTTGCAGCTTAATTTTTATCAATCTTAATAAAATATAGGAGATCATAACAATGAGTACTATAACTATATCTGCAGCAGATGTAAATAAATTGCGCCAACAAACCGGCGCCGGAATGATGGACTGCCGTAAAGCACTTACTGAAAGTGAAGGCGATTTTGAAAAAGCGATCGACTATCTGCGTAAGAAAGGCCAGAAAGTAGCTGCTAACCGTAGCGATCGTGATGCGAAAGAAGGTGTTGCAATAGCAAAAGCTTCTTCTGATGGAAAATATGGCGTTATCGTGAATCTGAGCTCAGAAACCGATTTCGTCGCAAAAAACCAGGAATTCATCGAATTCGCTCTGGGTATTGCTGACGTTGCTCTGCAAACTAAAGTTACTTCTATAGATGAACTGAAAGCTGTTGCTTTCCAAGGTGCAACTGTAGGAGAAAAATTATTGGAAATGGTAGCTAAGATCGGTGAGAAGATCGATATAGTTCGTTTTGAACAAGTAAATGCTGATACTGTTGTTCCTTATATCCATGCAGGATACCGCATAGGTGTATTGGTAGGTATGAACATGGCTTCTACCGATGCTATCGTTAGTGCTGGTAAAGATGTAGCTATGCAAATAGCTGCTATGAATCCATTAGCTGTAGATACTAATGAAATACCTGCTGCTACCATCGAACGTGAAAAAGCTATCGCTATGGAACAAATTATGGCTGAAGGCAAAACTGCGGAAATGGCTGAAAAGATCGTTGTTGGTAAATTGAACAAATTCTTCAAAGACAACACATTGTTACATCAAGCTTTTGTAAAAGATGGTAGCAAATCTGTAGCTGAATATCTTAAATCTGTAGCTGCAGATTTAACTGTTACTACTTTCAAACGTATCAGTATAGGCGGATAATATTCCTGCTGCAAGAGCATTTCTATCAAATAATAACACACCTTAATCTTGGCCTCCTTGCTTTTAGCAAGGAGGCTTTTTGTTTATTGAACCATTAATAACACATCAATCACATAATCTACCTTCCTATTTTTTGCATATACCTGATATTAGCTATATTTTTATTCTCTTAAAGTCACCAAGAAGTAACTTACATGAAGAAAATATTTTTATTAGTAATTGCTATCGCTTGTAATTATTACCTTTTTGCACAGAGGTATTTAGGCGTTGCCAACAGCAACTGGGGTGGAACCAATAGTTTATATCTGAACCCTGCCAGTATTGCTGACTCGCGCGAAAGACTTACCATCGATCTGATATCTACTAATATAGGTTTCGATAATAATATGGGTACAATCAATACCGGTGATCTTGTCAACAATTTGAATAAAAGTGGCAAAATCGATTTCAACAACATTTTCAAATACGGTACTCAGAAAAACTTTAGCATGATGGCCCCTTATTTAGAGCTTAGAGGACCGGGATTTACATATAGTATCAATAACCAACATAGTATAGCATTTACTACTCGTATTCGTACTATCAATCAGATAGATAATATGAGTCAATCCTTGTTTCGTAGTGTGGTAGATCAGAATTTTGGTAATACAAATGGAGACTACAACTTACAAGCTGATAAATTCAACTGGACTGCCCATGCTTGGGGAGAACTGGGTTTGAGCTATGCAGGTGTATTATATCAGGATGGCATTCATCAAATAAGAGGAGGCATCACACTTCGTTATCTGAGTGGTATACAATATTTCAGTTTTTTGAATAATGGATTGAATATCAATTATACAGGTGCCAGCAATACTATCACTGCTTCTCAAACAGACCTGAGATATAGTACTAATGTAAAAAATAATATCGATTACAACCTTGCAGCTGGCGATATGCTTAGCAAATTTTTTGGTGGTGCCGCCGGAAACGGTGTAGGTGCTGACATTGGTATCATTTATGATTTCAGGCCTGATTATAGTAAATATGCATTGGAATTAGATGGGAAAAAAGGCGTTATAGATCATAGTAAGAACATGTATAAAGTAAGGCTGTCTGCTTCTATTACTGATCTGGGAGCAATAGTCTACAATAAAAACGGATCTTCTGCATCTTTTCAAGGTAATGGCACCATTAAGGCCAGTGACTTCTACTCTAATATTAACAATGCAAGCAGTATTAAGAGCGTACTTCAAAGTCATGGATTCAGTGTAGATTCAGGAGCTGGTAATGCTACAGTTCATTTACCTACATCATTGGTATTAGGTGTAGATTATCGTATAGGCGGCAACTTTTTCGTTAATGCTACAGGAATAGTAAACGTTGCCAATCGTAATATATATGGCAATTCAAACTACAACCAGGTAACACTAACACCTAGATATGATAGAAGTGGTTTTAGTTTTGGTATACCGATAACTTATAATACTCTTTCTCAATCAATGAGAGTAGGTATGGGTATAAGAATAGGTGGCTTTTTTATAGGCAGTGATGATATGATGGCACTTATAGGTTTAAATAATCAATATGGAGCTAACCTATATATGGGAGCCAGCTTATTATTCAAAAAACATCATATCATAGATACCGATGGTGATGGTGTATCTGATAAATATGATCAATGTCCTCTGGATAAAGGTACTTGGTCTAACCATGGATGCCCTGCTAATGTGATGGCAGAAACAAATACAGGCCTGAAGGATAGAGATTATAACTATTCGCAAAACATTGATACCGATGGTGATGGCGTACCTGATTCCGAGGATAATTGTCCTACAGTAGCAGGCAGCATATCCAACCATGGTTGTCCGGAACTGCGCAAAGATGTACAAGACAAATTGGATGAAGCATCTACTGCAATTGAATTTGAAACAAATGAAGCTTCTATCAAATCATCTTCTTATGGCGTCTTAGATGAGATCATTACTATATTGGAAGAATACTCCGGTTATTATATGACCATTGAGGGACATACAGACAATGTTGGTTCTCCTGAAGCTAATATGGCACTATCAAAAGATAGAGCTAATGCAGTAAGAAATTACTTTATACTTAGAGGTATTTCATCATCAAGACTAGTAGCCAAAGGTTATGGTGATACACAGCCTATTGCCAGCAACAAATCAGAGAATGGAAGAGCCCGAAACAGGAGGGTTGTTTTGGGACTGAAAATGAAAAATTAATACTTAACCATTGATAATAAAATGGCAGTCTACTCAGCCCATTTATTATTTAAATAGCTTCAAGTATATAAAACTGACTAAAAAATCATATTTAAGTGATCGTTTTGTATATTATTTTGTATAACTTTAATACAATAAAAATATTTTTCTATGAAACAGAACTACACATTTACTACATCTTTTTTTAATCGTGCTATAGTTGCAGCAAGCCTTATGTGCATGCTTGCTACTACAGAAACCTCGGCAACGCCTGCTTGGCGTCCCCATCGTAATGGATACGGTGTAGCACAAACACCTGCACCCGGTGCCTATGCATCAGCATTATTAGGTTTGGGCAATGGCATGGTAGTATCAAACGTAAATAATGTAGCTCCTGCTCCATATACATTAGGAACAGGAAACACAATATTTTATGAAATGGACACTACCAGTGCCTTTCAACCTAGTACAAGTTCTCTTACTGCAGGTACTGTAAATGAAGATGTTCAAGCATTTGCATACAGCAGTGCTATCAGTACGATTTTTGCAGCCACAAAAGGTAAAGGTGTTTTTAAAAGTACTGATGCTGGTATCAACTGGTCTCCGACCGGGTCTGGAACTGGAGCCTTTATCAATGTAAGTGTTGACAATGCAACCGGAAAATTATATGCCGTTCAATTCACTTCACCAACTAGTGTTACTGTATCAACTAATGGTGGTGCACTGTTTACTGCTGACGCTACCCTTGGAAGTCCTAATGGCATTTACTTTTATGGAGGGTACATGTATGAATATATGCCTAGTGGCCTAATCTCCGGTATCAGAGTATCTTCTACCGCAAGCATCAGTTTTACTACCCCAACATTACCTACCGGTATAGACTCTGCACAATTCAGTGGTTTTACTGCTTTTAACGGAAAGGTATATGGAGTAGGAACAAGAGGTGTATATGCTACTGCTGATAATGGTGCAACATGGACACATGTTTTCAGTCATAATTCATCTACTTGTATCATGGGCACAGACAGTGTTCTGGTAGTAGGTACCAGCGATTCAGGTGTTTTTGTTTCTCTAAACGGCACTTCATTCAAACAATTCTCTAACGGTTTACACATAGGTAGTGGTTATAGTGTTACGCACTTAGATACTAATAGTCAATACATTATTGCTACTACTATCAATGGTGCCGGTAGTACATTATTTGCTGATAGTGCTATATATGTTATGAAACTACGTGGTACTACAACTAATAGTTTATATGGTGGTGTAAAAACACTATTGGGTGTACAAAATGTCGCTAATAATGCGCCTACTATTTCTTTATTCCCTAATCCTGCTACTAGTCGTGTAGCTATTGAAGCCGATGGTATCACTAGTGAGCACATCATCGTTACAGTATGCGATATGATAGGCAGGACAGTAATGACACATACTTTTGACAATGCTAATAATATGCAATTGGATCTAAGCCAAATAAGTGGTGGCTTATATATAGTGCATGTAAATGATGGTACTTCTATAGTATCTGAAAAATTAGTTTTGAGTAAATAATCTACAATATTCTTC
>JBAWXE010000131.1:0-5945 GCA_037144255.1 Bacteroidota bacterium
TGGGCAGCAACTACCGGCGCTGGTAGTGGGGCAAATGGCCCTCAAAGTACTGGCGGTAATAATGCCAATGCCAGTCACAATAATAATGCAGCCGGCGATCCTCAATTAACAGCGCTAGCAGGTCAAACTACCTATGACGCCTGTAGCTTGCAATTTGATGTAATTCCATCAGGCGATACTTTAAAGTTTCAATATGTCTTTGGTTCAGAAGAATACATCAATTCAGTTTGTGCCCAATATAATGACGTATTTGCTTTCTTTATCTCTGGTCCTGGTATTGTAGGCCAGCAAAACATTGCTTTAGTACCTGGTACCAATGTGCCTGTTGCTGTTAACAGCATCAATAATGGAGTGCCTGGAACTAATAGTAACGGAACCTTATCTCAATGTACCGTTATGGGTCCCGGTTCACCTTTTACAAACTATTATGTGAATAATGTAACAGGTACTACTATAGCGTACTATGGTTTTACTCATGTTTTGACCGCATTAAAAAACGTTACTCCATGTTCTACATATCATTTGAAATTAGCTATTGCAGATGCAGGAAATGCTATCTATGATTCTGGCGTATTCTTAAAGGCCGGTAGCTTATCTGCTGGTGCATTGAGCTTGCTGGCTGCAGGGGTTGGTAATACTTCCACAGGACAACCATATTGCGTAAAAGGTTGCACACCAGGTAGTTTCATTATCAAATCATTTCCGGCAAGCCCAACTCCGGTTACTGTTAACTATACTATTGGAGGTAATGCAGTAAATGGTGTCGATTATACTACTATTGGTACCTCTGCTACCATACCAGCTAATGATACTCAAACCATCATTAATATTAATGGTCTGCCAACTTCTTTGGGAGGGCCAAAGTCTGTTACTATTTATATTCAAACCGGCTGTGTTGTTGATAGTGCCACCATTGTGATTTATGATGCGCCTTTTGCTAACCTGATTTCTCATGATACTACAATTTGCTTGGGTACTTCTGCTCCAATTCAGGTAAATATGGATTCAAACTCTACCATAACTTGGACACCTACAATTGGACTTAATAGTTCCACTGTTACAAACCCGATCGCAACTCCTACTACTACCACTACTTATGTTTATACTTCTTCTTGGCCGGGTAGTGGTTGTATACCTATTACAGATAGTGAAACTATTACAATAAGTACACCTCTTCCTCTTAGTATTTCAACTAGCGATACTACCATTTGTTTAGGCAATAGTGTATCAATTGTTGTCAATGGTAGCAATTCACTGACATACAATTGGTCTCCCTCTTTAGGATTAAATAATACCAATATTCAAAATCCAATAGCTACACCTACAAGCACTACCAGTTATATTGTCACTGCTTCAGGAGGTATTGGTGTTTGCCCTCCACCTAGTGATACCATTACTATTACAGTTAATACTCCAATATCTGCGAATATTATCACTAACGATACTTCCATTTGTTTAGGTTCTAGCATGCCATTATTTGTAAATGGCAATAGTGCATATTCATATAGCTGGTTTCCGGCCATAAGCCTCAATAATGCAAATATTCAAGATCCTATTGCTACACCTATTAATACAACCTTATATACTGTTACGGTTTCACAAGCTGGTAATGTTTGCCCTCCGATTACTGATACAGTAACTATTTCTGTTTCAGAGGCGTTTACTGTTAAGGCTTCTTCCAATTCTCCGGTATGTTTGGGTACTCAATTACAATTGAATGCTGCTGTCAACCCGTATAATGCAGCATATCAATACATTTGGACCGGCCCTAATGGGTTCTCATCTGCTTTAGAAAATCCGGTTATTGATCGAGCTTCAAATGCTGTAGTAGGGCTATATAGTGTTACTGCTTATCTTAATAATTTGGGTTGTAGTGCTTCAGATACTACAAGTGTTACAATAAATATTGTACCTCCTCCTTATGTGGTTTCTCCTGTAGAAATTTGTATTCATAAGAAAGACCCTACAATATTGATCGCAAGGGGAGAAAATTTGATGTGGTACACTAATGATATTGATAGTACCGGTTTCTCTCACATGCCTGTCCCTAATACCACTAGACTGGATAATTTTACGTATTATGTGACACAAACTATCGATGGTTGTATTAGTCCTAAGAGCGAAATTGATGTTTTTATAATCGAATGTTGTGAGGGTGGTATCGCTATACCTTCAGCTTTCTCTCCAAATGGTGATGGTAAGAACGATCATTTTAGAATAACTACAGGATATGGATACCGTATCATCGAGTTTAAAGTATTTAATCGCTGGGGACAAATGGTGTTCAATGGCAAGGATGGTAATTTAGAATGGGATGGTAATTTCAATGGTCAACCCGCTGATTTAGGTGTTTACTATTATTATGCTGAAATATCATGTATTGGGGATGCAAACACACTCTTTGAAGAAAAGGGTGATGTAATGCTGGTCCGCTAACAAGTGGTTTTTATCTTATAAATATCTGATTTACATGTGATGAATGATCTTATTTAATTCATATGTATTTTCACCCAACTTTTGACGACTTTAGTGTGTCTTATTCGGTAATAACACATTTCTGATGCGCGTATTCTCTACCTTACTTATCATATGTTGTTTCTTTTTCTTACGGGCAAATGCACAGAAAAATACTCAGTTAACCCAACGTAATAAATTAGGATATATTACTCCTAATGGTCTATTAGACACTGTTTTTGATCGTTTTGGTAATAAAATGTCTTTAGCGTCTATTGCTATCGATAGCAAGATCAGAGCTATGGCCGATAGTAATACTGACAATCTTGCCGCTAAAACCACCAATAGTACTCCTTTTAGTTGTGGTTCAGGTTATTTTCAACTATGGCTGGATGTTAACTGTGGTCTAGATGGTAGCAGTTCGGCTGCTATTGCTCGTAGAAATGTATTTTGCCAGGTGTTGAACGACCTCTCTGCCTTCATACCTTCACCATTAACCACTTCTGGTAATAAGGTAAACATTTGGGTAAGGAATTTAAGCACAATTCCCGGTGTGCCATACAATGCATTAGGCTTAGCTACTTCTTTTTATAATCTACCATATGCACCTGCTCTTTCGGGTATAGTTGATAATACGGTTTGGACTACTATTCATACTGGTAAAGATGCTTTTACAAATGTCGTAGCACCTTTGACATCTTCAGGTTGGTATCCAATGGGTGTCGCAGATTTTTTTCATGGCTATGTAGCTTTCAATTTCGGTGCTGTCAATTGGCATACTGATATGACCACAGCTCCTGCAACTGGAGAGTTCGATCTATATACTGTAGTGCTTCACGAAATGGTACATGCACTTGGTTTTGCATCATTGATTGATTCTAGTGGACATTCTAAGCTAGGTGCAAATTTCCAATACTATTCTCGTTACGATCAGTTCTTGAAAACCCAATCTGGTGCAAACCTGCTCACGCATACAGGCAGTTGTAGCATGTATAGCTTTGCATTCAATGCTGCGCTTATTCCATCTGCCGTTCTCGTCCCTCATCCTACTATTTGTGTACAGGATAGTACCGATGCTGCAGTGGCTATCAAATACAATAATGGTACTATCAATCAGGATGTTTACACTTCTGACTGTTGGCAACCCGGTAGTAGTTTATCTCATTTCGAAGATGAATGGCAGGTGCCGGCTAGTTTTACAAGCGCCACTACTTTAGTGCCGCCATTTACTAACAACCAGTATTTCACTATGAGTAACGCTACTATCCCGGGCCCCGTTTCAGCTACATCCCCTGGCCCTATGAAGCGTGCACTCTCTCCAGAAGAAAGACTTGCCCTCTGCGATATAGGCTATAGTGTAGCTACTTCATTTGGTAATAGTACCAATTTGAACAGTTTTACATACACAGGTTCTGTATGTGCGGGTCTCAATGTTGCAGGTGTCAATGATGGGATTTTAAATGGTTCATTTACAAATATTTCTTATAATGGTGGATGGGTTTGGGTACACGATATTTTACATAATGACAATAATGCAGATTCATTTTCTTGTCTAGAAATTGTACAGGGTGCAGGTGTTATCAGTGCTCTTACAGATACCTCTTTCTATTTCCAGCCATCTGCCTTGGGTATTAATTTACTGCGCTATATTCCTATCAATAAAACTACTGGTGTTAATGGCAATATCACTTATATCTATATTGTCAATAGGCCTCCTAATTGCTCATTATTGAATCCATGTACTATGCTGCCTAATGGTGGTTTTGAAAGCGCTACAGATTGTGGCGATCTTTCTCATCAGTTTACTACACCTCCTAATTTACCCCATGTCGATTGTTGGGACCCTGCCATTGGTTCACCGGATTTATACACTAGGAATTGTGCGCTTGCTATTAATCAAGGTGCTGGTGATTGCAATATACCTACCGGTTCTACAACACCACCAACTGATGCCCACAATGGTGCTATTAATAACCACTTTTTCGGTTTCTTCAGTTCCTTAGAATTGGGTTATTATCTTGACGAAGCTATTCAAACACAAATGTCTACTAGTCTTATACCTGGTCATAAATATAAAATGGGTTGTTGGGCAAAGATCAATGATGGTCTTGGTTATGCTGCCAGCGATAATGCTATAGCTTTCTCTGTAACAGCTGCACCTATTGCTTTGGTCTTTAACACTTTCTCAGCGCCTGGCACACTATTAGATTCTTTTAACATCACACTGGGTACTATTGTAAATGATTGGCATTATTCTTCAAAGACATTTGTCTATAATGGCCCCGTAGGGTTAACAAATTTGGTGGTTGGTGGGGCCCCTTATTTATTCAATAACGGACAAGCCCCTCATGCAGGTTATATCTTTGTAGATGATGTTGACATATCTCCTATTGAAAATGTAGATAGCCTTTCACTGCCTGATTCACTTACTACTTGTCAAACAATACCTGATCTCAGCGGCTATGTATCTCCTACTTTGGTCTCTGGTTCTTCATTTTCTGGTATGGGGGTTGTGAATAATGCGGGTATATTTAGTTTCAATGCTTTAACAGCTGCTCTCGCTAATGGGGGGCCTGGGCTTATTACTATTACTTATTCTCATCCCGATGCTGCCGGTTGTATTCACAATACTTATGGACAAATTCAAGTGAATAATTTGGATACTGGTTTCCATGCATATGCCTCACCTGATACCATTTGCATTGGTTCCAATGCTACAGTACATTTGCAAGCTATCGGTGCTCCTAATTATACATGGTCTCCTGCTACCGGTATGACATGCCCTTCTTGCGATACTACAAGTGTTATTCCTACAGCGTCTACTTCTTATTTAGTTGAATCCAACGATACCGGTAATTGCCATTCAGTTACTTCTGTTAAAGTATATGCATTCCCTGATACTGTTGGTCTTACTATGTTATATGCTAGCCCTAATCCTACTTCCCCGGGCGCTACTGTCACAGCTTCTGTTAATTATGCTACCACTGCTTATAGCTGCACTTATGTATGGATGAATCATGGCATTCCTTTTGATACTACTAGCTGGAATTTCGTTACTTATATCAAAGGCCCGGGCAATGATACCATTTCAGTTCGTGCTATTTGTTATCTTACTGGTTGCACAGATACCGCAAACACATCTGTCTTTGTTGTTACTGACTCTTCTCATACTTCTTCTATTTTCAATAATTTCGAAAACAACACTATCCGTATCTATCCTAATCCTGCCAACAATTTGTTGCATATAGATCAGTTACCGTCTACTGCCTATTATTTCCTATTAGATCTTGTAGGCTCTGTTATTCAACAAGGTGCTTTACACCAAGGTGATAATACAATTGCTACAGACGTACTTTCTTCAGGTTTATATATTCTGGAGATTGTTGGAGCTAAGGGCCAAAAGAACATGACCAAGATCATGAAAAGGTAATCATATGCTGTTTATTTTGTTTTGTACCAAGTGAAAGATCACTCACTTAGTACACTAATAT
>JBAWXE010000132.1:0-5901 GCA_037144255.1 Bacteroidota bacterium
TCGTACTAACATTCCTTTCATATGTCATGAATTTCATCAGTAAACGATGGGTAACCAGTCGGTAAATAATGGAAATCCATCGGTAATTTTTCGGTAAAGAATCGGAAATAAATCGGTAAAAAAGCTAATTGCTACAGCCTCAAAAAACACATTTATCACATTACATCTCATGTAACCCAGATGCGACCTTCCAATATTATCTAACAAATTCATTATCAATAAAAAACCGTTTCTTTGCAGCATGAGTTCCCCGCAAAAAGTGCCATCATTTACAGGTAGTTTATTGAAATATAAATGTCCTAATTGCCGTCAGGGAAACATATTTTTGAACAAGAGTGTATTTCCCCTTGGTCAGGCATTCAAAATGGTAGATCGTTGCACCATCTGCGATGAGAAAATGCAAAAAGAACACTATCGCGGCGGCGGTATGAACTATGCACTTACCGTTATGTTATTCTTCCTCAATATACTTTGGTACTGGCCCATATTTGGCATCTCTTACAAAGACAATAGTTTTTTCTACTTTCTGGGAGCTAGTACTTTGGTAGTTGTTTTGGCGCAGCCATGGCTCATGCGCATATCCTTGGTGGTATACTTATACCTTACTATTAAGTACCGTAGCAATAACGGCAAGCATAAGTAAACAATACTCAATAAATACTTCATATGGAAAATATCATACTAAAACCTATTGGTTATGTAAGCAATAACAGATCTGAAATAATAGATGATACTTGGGGCGAGGTAGCAAGTACTATCACTCTTACTCCCGACACTCCCAACTCATGCTTATAGGACTTACCGATTTTTCTCACTTACATGTCATCTATTATTTCTACTAGGTAGATGATAGTAAAATAACATTGGAAGCAAGACATCCCCGAAATAATACTGAACTTCCTAAGATCGGAATATTTGCAAAACGTGCTAAAAATAGACCCAACAAAATTGGCAGCACCGTATGCAAACTTGAAAAAGTAGAAGACAACAAAATATTTGTAAGTGGGCTAGATGCTATTTATGGTACTCCTGAACTGGATATAAAACCATACATGTCAGAATTCGATCAGCGAGAGTCTTCACAACCCGCTTGGACTAATGAGATCATGAAAAATTATTTTAAACCACCTTATTACTTCTACCCAATCCAATATTATAATTTCATCCTTCGTTTTTAGAATATAAAAATAACGTGTTTACACCAGGTTATTTTGGCATGGTTTTTGACTAATTCTACAGTAAGACACCCTACTCTATTGGCTCTATTACTATGCTGTGTGAAGGATATGTGCGATTTAAAAACCGGATTACCCTCATGAATAACAACAGCATAGTACGTAACAATAGTTCAGATTCAGAAATATTACAAGCATTCCAGTGGTGGGAAAAATGGCGCGTATTTTTTAACCTCATGTTAGGCCTCACATGTTTATCCATAGCCATTTTATTTTATACTGATATGACACTTGCCAAGATAGCTGGTCTGTTGATATGGATGTTAGCCATTAATATATTCTACTTTTCCTGCTTTGGGATTGAGATCGCATTACTGCATTACTCCAAAGGGAAATATAACCTTGCTCAACGTAGACAGTTATTCTTCTTCATATCTACTTTTTGTTGGATGATGGCAAGTCTCACATTTATTTTATCCATCAATATGCCTTCTCATTTTTAACTATGTTTTTATAAAATTTATAACCCAGCCTCCACAATTATTAATTCTATAAAATACAACCTGAGATATTAAAATACCTTGTACATTATCTATTAAACTTAAATAACTACAATGATATTCACTCATTGTATCTGCATACAGAACTGCATTTGAAACAGGTAGTAGTATACAAATAAGCTTCCTTTATCCGAAAAGAGCCACTATACTATAAATGACAAAAGCTTATTTGTATATTTCGGTTCAATGGCTACACAAAAAAGATCATTCATGGGCAGAGTATGGCGTTTTATTAAACGTACCATACTATTCCTATTCGTTTCCTCTTCACTCTATCTGTTGATATGTAAATGGGTAATGCCTCCTATCACTATGACACAAATAGGTGCCTTTGTGGGTGGTTATGGTCTGAAACGAGACTATGTAAGCTGGGATGAAATATCGCCCAATGTAGCCCTAGCAGCTATGGCCAGCGAAGATCAGTTGTTCCCCAGCCATGGTGGCTTTGATTGGAAATCTATAGAGAAAAGCCTGAACACCAGCCCCACCAAAAAGAAACATCGTGCTAAAGGTGCGGGTGCCAGTACCATAAGCCAACAGACGGCTAAGAATGTTTTTTTATGGCAGGGAGAAGGCATCACCCGTTATATACGCAAGGCTCCAGAATTCTACTTCACCAAACTGATAGAGTGGGTATGGGGTAAAAAAAGAATCATGGAAGTGTACCTGAATGTAATAGAGATGGGGCCGGGAATATTTGGTATAGAAGCGGCATCGCAACAGTACTTCCATAAACATGCCAAGAACCTCAGCAGGCAAGAGGCTGCCATGATCATAGCTTGTCTGCCAAATCCTAAAAAGTTCACAGTAAAACCTCTGAGCAGACGCGTACAATGGCGCACTCCTAACATTATTGATCAGATGGAAAACCTAGAAGATTTTCCGGATGTAGATGAGCTGCTGAAAAGGTAGTACCGGTTAGAAAGTCTTTCCCTGCAATGTTTCTATTGCATTTCGCAATTCTGCAGGAAATGGGATCTTCTCGTTCTTATTAAAATCGTACATCACTACTACATCATGCGCTTCGGCAGCTCTTTCCTGCTGTTCGTTCAGTATCTGATGATGGATGCCAAAACTGGTATTCTTGATAAATGAGATACCTGCTTGTATGGTAATATTGCCGGGGTAATGCAATGGCTTTATGAACTGACACTGAGTAGAAGCCAATATAGGCCCGATCTTATCTTTATCTAATCTATCAGTTAGATGAATAGTCTCCCAATAGTTGACCCTGGAAGCCTGTATATATTTAAAATACATCACATTGTTCACATGCCCAAATAGGTCTATTTCGCTCCAATCTATTCTGAGCTGTAGTTGTATGGGGAAATGATCTGCAAGTATACTCATCTCGGTATTTATTATTGCTAAAGTAGTAAATGTGTCATTATTATCAGGATCCTTTAAAAATACATAAACGAAAAAAGTTTTATTTTATTTAATTTACAGACCCATTGTATCAATGGCAATTCATATTATTTATGTATAAGTACCTGCTCATCATATTGATAACACTTGTAAGTGCCCATGCTAAGGCACAACCGGCGCAAGTGGAGCGGGATTCCTTTCATATTTTCTTCAGGCTGGATGACCCAAATCTGAATGAGGCCATGCAGTATAAGATAGACTCATTGCTACGTTATGGTTTGATACTCAGAGATAAAGACATCATCATAGTAGGTTATGCAGACTATCTGGGGACTACAGGTTACAACGAAGTGCTATCCCAAAATAGGGCTATGCATGTAAAAGAGTATCTGGCGGGCAAAGGCGTAAAGTCTGAGCAGATAAAGATATGCATGGGTAAGGGGCAGATAAAACGTAATGATACCAGTAAGCTGGGTTATGCACCCGACAGAAAAGTAGATATTGTGATAGAACGAGCACAAGACCCTGAATCTGATACACCAACAGAAGAACCTGATAACGTTATTACCTTTAAAAAGAAACAAAAGAAAACCCCAGCCAAGGTGAATGTTTTTCCGGGTGGTGTGCCTGTAAACCCAAGTAAAACTGCTACTGCAACCCCACCTGATAGCCAGTACAAGCTAGATAAGTACAAACCGGGAGAAACATTTGTGCTGAACAAAATATTCTTTGAGTATAACAGACATATTATTACAAAGGAATCTGTAAGCGAACTAGACAATCTATATAATGCACTAGCTAAATACCCTAATATAAAGATACAAATAGAGGGACACATTTGTTGTATAGATGAGATAGACGCATTGGATGATGATACACATGAACTGGCATTATCTGTAAACAGAGCTAAATACATCTATGAGTATTTAATATCAAGGGGTATTAATGCAGACCGCATGAAATATATAGGCTATGGTAGAACCAGACCCATGATAAAAGTAGAGCGCAGCCGCGATGACCAAGCTAAGAACCGCCGTGTGGAGATAAGGATATTAGAGAAGTAGGAGGCATTGACAAAATAATACATCAAACTTCCTAAGGTTTGTGCAAAATTAGTATTTCCCCTCAAAAAAGCTGCATAACCAAATAAGCAATTACACCGATCTATCCCTAATAATGAGGTATTAACTTATTGTACTTTTATTACACTTTTCAGCCACAATTTATTATCAAACTGATACTTATCATCTTATTGCAACTAATAGCATAGTACGTTTAATATTATATCTCATTCCTATATCCGATCCTTTAAAAACTACAAAATGAAAAAAATCACAAATCTTATTTGCTTAATAATTAGCATGATAAGTAACCATTCAACAGCACAAACACTACCCTACAACGGCACTTTTGAAGGTACATGGTCAGGTATCTCAGGGTATATGTTACCACAAAATTGGGCGCGACCAACATACAATGGTTTTAGCGATAGTGTTGGCGGTTATAATAGCCCTAAGGCTATTAGATTTGCAGATGTGTATGATGGTCAATTTTGGGTAGATGGCTATATAGTACAATCGGATACCTTACCCATAAAACCAACCTATTTTTCAGGCTGGTGTAAAGGGATGGGGTTCAGAGAAGTAGCAGTATATGATAGCTTCGGCAATTTAGTATGTGGGATAAGCGCACAAGCAAATTTCAATTTTGCTGACTGGACCTATTTTATAGATACCATGCATTATACATCCGGTGCCACGCCTTATGTAACTGTCATATCTATTGGTAGTAGCGGCATAGGTGGTACTACAGCATATTTCGACAGTCTGCATCTTGATTATATATATAACCCTACAAGTGTACCAGAAGTAAAAAACGATCATCAGATAACACTAAGCCCCAATCCTTCAAACGATCATTTTACTATCAATACAAATGAAAATATAAAGGGAGCGATGTTGGAAGTATTTAATATTATGGGAGCCAGAGTCTTTTCTGTACCTCTAAATGGTAATGAACAAAAGATAGATTGCAGCTCTTTGCAACAGGGTATCTATTTTGTAAAAATAACTGAGGGCACAAATTCATTCGTTCAAAAATTGTATAAAGAATAAACACTGAGTAACACAAGAAAGTACATAGAAAGGCAACCTAAATGGGTTGCCTTTCGCTAATAAGTATCAGCTATCATTTCTAGAAAGACACATTGCAATAACATTTAATGATAATAATAGCTTATGATGTGTCATTTTGGGGAATAATGGTTAAATTTGATTTGAAAGGAGATTACTATTCGTAATTATTCAGACATTAAATATGAATAAATTACAATGCATGAATTAAAAATATCTTATGTCTAAAAATCTAGGTGAGTTATCAGGAAGGAAAGGGCTAAGGGAGAATTTGTTTGAAGAACTGGGAGTAGCTGCAACAAATACAGGTACTGTATCAAAAGAAAAAGTAGAAGAACTAGCTGGAGAATTCCTGTTTGGTACTGCAAATGTATATGGCACTGTTACATTCTATGATTTTCTGAGACCGGAAAACCAAGGTAAGAAAGCGTATGTATGCAATGGTAGTTCGTGCATGACAGCAGGTACGCAAGGAGCAGTAAAAGAAAAACTGAAAGGCAGTTATAAAGAAGAAGAAATAGGAGAAATGTGCTGCCTGGGAAGATGCCATGAGAATAGCTCTTTCAACATAGACGGAAAAAATTATTCAGGCACAGACATCAACGATCTGGCAGCAATAAAAACAGGTAAATTCAGATCGGCAGGGGCACATCATGTAGCACACCA
>JBAWXE010000133.1:0-5843 GCA_037144255.1 Bacteroidota bacterium
AAGTTAATTAAAACTATTTATATTTTTTAATAACATAATGTTAATAACTTGAAATAGAAAAAGGTGTAAAATATCAGAAGAAAAATGAAATAAAAATTAGAAGCTGAAGTTTGCTTGAAAAAAGCCACTCTAGCAGTTTTCGATTGATATGAGTTTGAAATAAATGGGCTAGAAGGTGCATAAAAAATGGGAATAAAAATCAAAAGATAAGAATCGCAACAAGGTAACATTATGGAAAATCTATTGCATAAAAAATGGCAGCAAATACAAGCTGCCATTAACTATTGGTTTGCAAAAAAAGAAAGATTTTATTTCACAAATTGGTCTGTTTTTGACTGTTCCCATGTTTTTCTGCCCTCACCACGTATCACATGACGCTCACTATGGTATGAAGATCTAACTAATGGACCACTCTCTACATAATCAAAGCCCATCTCATAGCCCTTCTCTTTATAGAATGCAAATTCATCCGGATGTACAAAACGTTCTACAGCCAAATGTTTCTGAGTAGGTTGCAGGTATTGGCCTAGTGTTAATACATCACAGCCATTTTCTACTAGATCATGCATGGATTGTAACACCTCATCCTTTTCTTCCCCTAAACCTAGCATGATACCACTCTTAGTTCTCATGCCACCATCCTTCAATCTGCGAATAACCTCTAAACTGCGATGATACTTTGCTTGTATTCGAACACTACGTGTCAGACGCTCAACAGTTTCTAAATTATGAGAAACTACATCTGGAGCCACTTCTATCATACGTTGCAGATTATCCCATTGCCCTCTGAAATCAGGTATCAATGTTTCTAATGTAGTTTCAGGATTTAATGCCCTTACAGCCTTTATTGTATTTGACCAAATGATTGAGCCTCCATCTGCTAATTCATCTCTATCTACGGAAGTAATAACGGCATGTTTTACTTTCATCAAGTGGATGGCCTCAGCTACACGTTGCGGTTCGTCCCAATCCACGGGTTCAGGTCGTCCTGTAGCTACTGCACAGAAACCACAAGAACGAGTGCAAATATTCCCTAGTATCATAAAAGTAGCTGTACCCTCTCCCCAACATTCACCCATATTTGGGCAATTACCACTCTCACAAATGGTATGGAGATTATGATTATCTACCAAACCACGCACATGTCTATAACCTTCACCTGTAGGAAGTTTTACCCTTAGCCAATTAGGCTTTTTGATCTTTGATTCAGTATGAGTGTTTGTACTGATTACGGGGAGTTCTTGCATAAGTATCGCAAATTACGACCATCACCAACGTTTGCCAAATTGTATACCAAGATACATACCTAAAAAGTAAGGTACAGCCTCATCATTGGCCATAATTTGTATTTTTTGAGTATATAATTCAGCAATTGCACCGGTTTCAACAGCCAGTTTCATTCTGCGAGTGGTAGCAAAATCGAAATGTAAGCCAGTCTTGAAAAATATTCCTGGCACTATTTTGATCTCGTTTAAACCTTTTGAAAAACCCGCGGCACCAATTGCATTAAATTCATATTTACCCAATGATAGAAATGCATCATGCGTTGCTGGATTATACTTTATAGTTTGCTTGCCAGGTGGGTCTGTTGCATTAATACTACTATCATAGCTCATATAAGTATTGATATAGTATGGTTTTAATAAGCCAACACTTATTCCGCCCATGTATAACCAATGTATAGATACAGTCCCAGCCTCCGGTTTACCGGCTATCATTTTTCTATTTCCTAAACCAAACTTGATGGTGTAAAAATTATTGATCTTCCCATATATATATGGGGTAGGATTATCTGTACCTAATGCGCCATTGGTATTGGTGATCTTAGTTTCTTTTGGGCTCTTATGTTCAGACAGTTCGAATTCATACAACTTAACATCATAATACATATCTCCGTACTTAGAATTCTTTGGCTTTACTACACCCTTATCTAATATCACTCCCCAACCATCTGTATTAAGTCTGATACCAAGACTGAATTCAGATCTAAGAGGTTTAGGTGGCTTAGGTCTGGTAGGCTTATTGCTATATATACCAGAAGTATTCTTTTGTGCATAGCCCGAAAATGAACTAATCAAAAGAACACAAACAATACTATATCTGATATAAATATTCATAAAAATTACTGGGGGTCATTTTACATTTGAATAATACTCATCATACAAATGTTATATTAAGGTACGATTTTTAGTAATTAAAGCAGAATATTGGTTGTAAATTTAACATAAAATAACTTCAGATGACATCAAAAGTAATATATGAAGGTGGTCTTAGAACTGTAGCCACGCATTTATTTTCAGGTAGTGTAATAGAAACCGATGCTCCATTAGATAATCAGGGTAAAGCTGAAAGATTTTCGCCTACTGACCTCGTAGCCACAGCATTGGCCTCTTGTATGTGTACTGTGATGGGTATCTATGCTCGAAATCATGGTATCAATATTGATGGTATGTCTTGTGAAGTAGAAAAAATAATGGTAGCCAATCCTCGTCGTATTGGAGAAGTGAAGATTATAATGACCTTCCCTAAAGATCAGCTATATAGTGAAAAAGACAAAACAGTATTAGAACGTACTGCCAATTCATGCCCCGTATTAGAGAGCCTTCATCCAGAATGTAAGAAAACTGTGACATTTATTTGGCCGAACGTATAATATTTAAGCCAATTGCACATTCTAGGCAACGTTTTTTGGTACAATAAGCATTGTACAGTTGAATCAATGCTTGAGATTGGCCGGCATCATTTATCTTCCATCCACTTGTCTCCCAAATATCAATGATACTGTTTTGCTCAAAAGGTATTTCATCTAACAGTTGTAAGGCTTTTTCTTGTTCAAACGATTCGCCTTGCTTGCTTGCATATAAAAACCTTATAGGAGCAATCGTATTTACAATGACATTATAGATAGAAGATATACCCAGATGCTTTACTATTGGCCTTTTTTGAACTTCCTCAAACCTGTAATGAGTGTTCCAATATTCACTCGCAGTAACACTAAGTAGTGGCACAATTTCCTTTACAGTACTTACTTCTACTATTTGAGAAAATAGATGCAAAGATTTATTTACAAGTGCTGCGAACTGTGCTATACGTACCGTAGGAAAGTTAGCCGGCCGCATACGCATGAATTTCCATAAATGTGCGGGGATTGGTTGTAAAGAATATTTCTTCTGTAAATAACTATACTCTTCTTTCAATGTTATAGGATACTGTTCAGTAAAAACGTCCTCTAACATGCCAGCTTGTCCAAATAGCAGAGCTTCTATTTGCAATAGATTCTCTCTATGCTTTGCCAGTACTGTAAGTGGAATAGATTGAGCTAGCATTAAAAATGGGGTTGCGTTTGTTTTGAAACCAAAATTTACCGCAGTACGCCAATACAATAAGCTACGCCAGTCGCCTGCAGATTTTTCCAACAATTCATTCCAATCTACAAGCTTTTGTTCCCAACGCTCAGCAAGGAGTCGCGAAACCCAACTTGACTTTACAAGATCATTTACCTGTGGTATCAATCTAGCACAAGGTAATTGTTGTTGACTATTCGCTAGATAAGCGTATTGGGTATGAATATGAGAAGGAATATTACCTTTTAACTCAAATAATTCAATATGTTCAGTAACATTATTGTTATCGATATTGTACACTACATGAAGTACAACATTATTATATGCAAGATCTAACTGATGCCCATGCTTTAGCCAATCGCTACTATTTACATGTAACTCAATATTACCTACCAAAATGGTATCTCCGATCTTTATTTTACCTTCTAAAAAATCAGGACCTGAATTGGTATTTCTTACACCGGGATGAATGATGATAAGCTTTTCACCAGAATTAGTGTAAAGATCAGTGGAATTATATAGGCTATATTGCCATATAAACTGCAATAATGCTTCATTCATTTATTAATAAAAATTAAAAATCAGCAATAAAATGGTATTGAATACTAAAAATAGCTCTGTATTACTATATTATACATTAAATAAATATAAAGAGTATGTTACGTTTAAGTGAAGATAAAAATTATACTCATTATAGTGCTATTAAATACAAACAACTATTATCTTTGTCCGCGGGAAAGCACATTTTTATGGGAAATCATCAAATTGAAATTCACAGTTCTGATGGTATCTTGTAAATTGATTTTTAAAAAAATTATACTTTAACAATTTTAAAGAATATTTTTAGTAGAAATTGAAAATGTGGCATAGAAATTGTTATTAATAAAAGTAGGTAATCGTTTAGAAAGCAATATTATAAACGAGATCAGCTTTACTGGAATATTAAAAAAGATGAAAATGAAAGGCTTTTATAAAAAAATCAAGTTTTTGGCGCTAGTGATAGCCTTGTGTGCACCACTTTATGGTATTTCACAACCTCCTCCATTTGATAATGGTAGTGGTGGTGATACCCAAGATACTGTTCCTTTGGATGGAGGGTTGAGCATATTACTTATCGCAGGTGCGGGATATGGTGCAAAGAAAATAAATGAAAAACGAAAGAAAAACCTAGAAGGTAAGACTGAACAAGAAACTACTTCTGAAACAAAATAATATTTTTGTCTCTGATATAGAGATCAAAACAAAAAAGCTCTTAACATGGTTAAGAGCTTTTTTATTTTATAAATAAATAGCCATCTGTTGTTGATAATCTTTTGCTGCATCTCCTGCTCGCTGTGCAAAATCTATACCTGAACTTACATAAGTTACTCCTCTGGAAACATTGATCAATATTCCACCTTCGCAAATGAGTGTGTTCTCACATACAGTAGCTACATCACCACCCTGAGCACCTACGCCTGGTATAAGGAAAAAATGTTTAGGTAATAATGACCTTACATGTTGCAATTGTTCTTTGCGTGTAGCACCTATTACAAACATAGTATTATCTATAGAGCCCCAACTAGATACTGTGTGTAATACTTTTTCATACAATAATTCATTGCCACATTGTTGTAATTGAAAATCTGCACTGCCCGCATTAGATGTAAGACCTAATACAATAGCCCATTTACCTTCAAATTGTAAGAAAGGTTTTACACTATCTTCTCCCATATATGGAGCTACAGTAACACTATCGAACGGATATGTCTTAAAAAATGTAATCGCATATTGTTCAGCTGTATTACCTATATCACCACGCTTGGCGTCCGCAATAGTAAAAATATCCTGAGGAATATACTCAAGTGTTTTTTGCAAACTTATCCAACCTTTTAGGCCTTGTGCCTCATAAAAAGCAGTGTTGATCTTATAAGCTACAGTATAATCTTTTGTTGTGTCAATAATTGCTTTATTAAAAGCAAAGACTGGATCTTCATCAGCCAAGAGCTGCATAGGTATCTTTGTGATATCCGTATCTAATCCTACACACAGAACTGATTTCTTATCCTTAATGGCGCTTACTAATTGTTTACGATCCATAAAACTGATTATTTGCGGCGCTAAGATAAATTCTATTATTTGTACTTACCGATTTTGTCATCTATAGCTAGTGACTTAGTAATATTCCTATGCAATTTCATATTGATGATCAGTTCGGTTGCACCTGCTGTGTAGCATGCTTCCTGCATACTATTCAATAATTGCATCACACTATCATATGGCCCCTCTATAACAGTTTCAAAAGGACATACAACATATTTTAAGCCTGATGCATGGATACTCGCAATGGCTACATCAATGATACGATGAGCTTCTTCTTTGGTAGTATGAAGCGGAAGTACCTGTACTGCGAGATTAACTGTATTATTCATGGTTTAGATATGATAATTATATTTAGTAAGCCCAAAAGTAATACTACAATCCGATTACTAAAACTATAATTCCAGAATAGTATTAGCA
>JBAWXE010000134.1:0-5573 GCA_037144255.1 Bacteroidota bacterium
GCAGAGGATTGAAAATCCTCGTGTCGGCGGTTCGATTCCGTCCCTGGGCACCACTACTAAGTACCTAGTATAACTAGGATAAAGACCTAAGCTCCTGATGCAGATCAGGGGCTTTTTCTTATTCTTCTGTTGCGAATACTGTTGCAACCTGTTGTATCACCCCTTCTATTCCTCTGCTCACTCTACTCTGGTATCCCTTGCTTCTCATCAACAAGTTGAATCGCTGCAAGTTACACCAGATTCATCGCACTATGCCAAGCATACCGCTCTGAATAAGCTACCTGGGCATCATGGATATTCTTCCGGTACAGTAAAATATCATTCAGGCTACGTACCACAAATAAGTACCACAACCATATAAGAACATAATATAAAAGCATATTTTAAATGTGCAAAAGAAGCTTATTGCCAAGTTGATATATGTTGATCAGAGTAGCAGTACCACAACATGAATTTTTTATACGTCCGTTTTGTCTCGGTGGGAATTCAATCTCGTATGTTGTGGGAGTAGATGTTTTTGGTTAGTGATGTGTATCAGCAGAGAATCTGTTCGTATGATAAGCAGGCTCCCATTTCAATTTCATTTTTATATATTACAGTAACCAGAGGTATTGAGATATCAGACTTGAAATGCTTCGGAAGACGACCCCACCCCTCTATTTCTCCTCATGCAATACTTTCCTATTAACCCTTTCAATCACCCTTTCTGCTAGATCCTGCTCCGCAAGGTTTCGCTGTTTCCAATGAAGATGAAAAGCTATCTTCATCGGAAAGCAGCGAGCTCAAAAAACCATAATCTCTAAATATTTCTTGCGGATATGCAAGACGGAAAGATATATATTGCAACATACTTTTACAACGCTATTCGCAACACCTTATCCATAACTATCTAATATAAATGCATAAACAGAGGATTCACAGTCCTCTACTCATTTAATACACAGATAAATGGAGCAATATATGCTGCTGTAAATAGCTGTTATGATGCACATTATAATACTGCAAACGGATTACTAATTTATTGAGTTTAAGGTTGTACAAAATTCCTTCAGGAGAAAGTATGGATATAATCAAATTGTTAACTGGTAAAAAAAGGGTATTCATATCTGAGATAGTGCCCATCTTAGTGCAGATCTATATAAATGCCTATAAATGTGATAAAAATTTTAAAGACGATGATTTAACTATAAATATTGTCTGTAGTGAAATTAGCTCGCGTACCAAAGAAGCATTAATGGAAAACATCAAGAATAATAATATTAAAGCCGAATATTTATGTGGTGATGTTGACCCATATAGCTTTGAACAACCGAAAGAAATCATTCTTGACTATCCTAGTAAAAGTTATTTACCTAAGACTTGCTATATTAACCTCGAAAGTTTAGTTGAATATTTACTTACGGATAAATCGGTGTCGGATTATATTCCAGACGAACTGCTTGCCGTAGCTGGTGTTAAGAATCCTAATGGAATTAAAACAGCTACTAATGTAGATCACATAAGCGATATTCATTCAAATGAATTAGTTGCATATGAGGATATCATATCAGATGAGACTATATTGAAGCTGATGGATCTACCGTTACCCAAAATGAAGCAGCAGGTAGCTATGCTTGCAGCTGAAAAGAAAAAGACTGATGCATCTATAATGGCAGCTGCTAAGATAGGTCTTTTATTTTATGAAGATGGTCTTCAAAAACCAGCAACTGAAGCTAAATTCCTTGCAGAATATAAGAATCAGTTGGATAAGCTCCCCTCACTACCAGATACTACAATAAAACGTATCTACAAAAATTTGCCTGATGGATACAGATTCTCCCAAAGTGGTGGTAAGATGTCTACCGATCAAGCAGATATTACTCCAATCATCAAGGCGGCAGTGTATGCAGGTTCAATATATGACACGGACGATGTAAAAACTCTCGATAAATTGAAGTCTGAGCTAGAGTTGAATGACTATGATCTCCCCTCAGATGATGTACTCAATAAGATAATAGTGACAGTCAAAGACATATAAATACTTCTTTTCCATACCACCCCTTACACAACGGGAAGGTCCAATTCATGGGCTTTCCCGTTTTTTATTGCACTCACCAGAATACTCTCGATCTACCCACCCCTTACCACGTTTGACCAGGTTGTGACTTTGTATTCAAAATCTGTTTTCCATATAACGCTGATCAGCAAAGCGGCACTGCCGCATATCTCATTAAGCAGTACAGAAAGGAACGCACCATGGAAGCAACAGCAATGCAGGCACCCACAGAGGCAGCAGTAATCGGATCAACCCCTAACCCAACACAGGAGGCAGTACAAATGGCAACAGCAGCTAACACAACCGCAACACTCTTAGGTACAAAACCCACCGTAGAACAAATTAAGACTATGGTGCAACAGGCAGTCGATGCAGCCCTTGCTTCTACTGACTTCACCAGTGACATTAATCTGGTCACCAAGGCTCTTAAAGCTCTTGCAGTCCCTGATGCTGAAGCTCGCTTCCGCAAACAGTTTCGTGATGTTGCTGTCCGTAACCTGCTGAAGAAAGCACCTGTCGTTAATGGCAACGTTGCTTATCCTTCTGATGCTGTTATTGACACGGAGGTTAGTCGGCTCTTCGCTAACTGGCGTGCCAAACAGGCCAAAGCCTAACCTGCTTACCTGGGAGGGGGTAACACCCCTCCCATCCTTACATTCAGACATATTGCTAAGTGGGGGAGCCGTCAAGCTCCCCTTACTATATTGGAGGAGATCATGTTCGATACACATTGCGATTATAAAAATGCTCGAAAGATTAATTACAACAGATGGAGTGATCATAAGCAGGTAGATGAGCTTGTCAGTGAACTGGTAGCTGGCATCGAGAGCAATAAGAAGGAAGGATATATCTTGAACATGAAGGTGTTGGTGATGGACCTATATCATTCTCACCTTACTGATCCAGAACAGTATCTTTCATACTATAGAGACAAGAACCACTATGATTTTAAGAAAAGGTATAAGGCTGGAGATATTCCAAAAGCAATGGTTAATTATTATCTTAAAGTTGCAAGGCAACTAATGGCATTAGAGCAAGTCGTAATAGAAGTTTTTGAAGATAACGACAACCTAGTTTTTAAGACATACTATCCAGAGAGAATATGGCTTGAGTCAGCATATTGGGGGGCACGGTCTAGAACAGAACTTCATCCAAAACACCTCACTGATAATGAACTTGATCAAGTTAAGAGAATGTGCTTGTTGCCCGATAGGCAGTCTAGAGATATTGAAATCCTTCATAAAGCGTTGGATCTATAGCAGGTCTCAATCCATCTTATCATGCTTCAAATATGCTTTAAGGGAACTTTGCTGACCTGTTAGACAGGAACCAGAAAGCCCGTACTATGAGCTAACATGCTCAAGTACGGGCTTTTTTTGTATTATATGGCAAAATCAATATTAGTCATTAATCTTATAAATACATGAGTATGGGAACAACAAGAATGATATCAATGAAATCACGCAATGATAATGAACTCGGGAATTTATGCATCTTAGAAATAGAGCCTAGATATCGTGGAGAACATTGTAACTACGCATGCCCGATTTGTAATGAAGACAATACGACAATTCTACCTACAAATACTATGGTGTACAGATATATACATTGTAGCTTTTGTAATAGTAAATTATTTATGTCTTCTTTTAAAGAAGGTTATGGGCCATCTTCTTTGGATGTAGTCAATATTAGTACTGCAATAAGGCTAAATTGGCTTGAATTGCTACAACCGGATAAAGGTTTTATTGACCCAAGAGATTTACCTGAATGGGAAAAACATGCCATAAAACATGGAAGTTCTCAAAAACTTTATTTGGAAATGGTTAACAAGATAGCACTAAAAAGAAACAATGTCATATTGAATGAACATTCTGAGCATGATCGAAATGATATACTAGTACTACAGCAAAATATTGGGCATGATGGATTTACATTTATAAAAAAGGAAAATACCCACCATGAATATATAAAAGATATTTCAGCATTAAATGGAACAGTAATATGTATTGATCAAATTGCTGATAAAGTTGAAATGTGTACTAGTTGTCGGTGCCCAAAAGAATTGAACATTCCTTCTAGTGAACACAATAATTATGACGCGATGTGTAATTGTAGTATGTCAAAATCAGATGCAGAATTAATTAAAGAGCATCAGAATAAAACAACTTATAGTGTTTATAATAGTTTTCCAAACAATGATAAATCTGAAGCTAACTTAGGTTACAAGCGGTTGATACTCGCTGTACTCGCTGTAGTAATGTTGTTTGCTGGATATTATTGGTATATTAGTCCTGAAAAGACACTCAAACGCCATCTGAACATAACTAAACTTGATGTTACTAAAGCTAAAGGAAAAGATTCTTGTTACTGGTTTGATGACCACAATAACAATTTAAATGAAAGAATAAGCGGATTTGCAAAAATATTGAATGGAGAGGTAGTTAAATTAAATTATTATGGCTCACCACTTGAAATTGGTGCTATTGAAACATGTATTGGCAGTGATCACGTAGATCCTCTTTTGAATATATTTAGTGGTCGCAACAATGTAACTAAAACATCCCCATCAAGTTTAGATGGATTACCATCCGATAATCCTTCTAATTCAAATAAAACAATTAAAGGCTTAACAGCGAACGCTATAGATTATAAAGATCACTTGCAAAAATATCCAAAAAGACTTGTAAAATATAAGTTGATTAATAATGGTGTAGAATACGATAAAATATCAAACTATATCAGATGTATCTATTTATCTGCTCCAGAAAGTTTAAGAATATATTTATCTGATTTAAGCAGAAGTGATAAAGTATTTTTTGTTGATTTAAGTGGTACTCCATTTTATGGAAATGCCGGTATTGGTCCAATAGATGAAGATGTGGTGGCTAATCCAGGCTATTTAATTCGCAATAAAAACAATCAATATGAAGTCATATATTCGGGTACTAAACCATATTTAAGATATGATATTGACTATAGTGGATATTATTCATTCAGATCATATAAAATTTATCATAATGATGGAAAATCTTTGGACAATAATTCTCTAAAATATGATTCAATATGCAGATTCTTCAATGGCTATTACCAAACATTCGATAACTTAATGGATGGTTTTTATAATAATATAGCTGATGAAAATTCTCATTATAAATGCAATAAATAGGTTGTGCTGATGTGTAATAAATCACTTAGCGGGCTCAGTATTTTTGATCCTCCTGAAGGACTGTTGAAGCGAAGTTTTGCATTAAATAACCAGAGTCCGCAATAGTCAAATAGCCAGCCGTTTTGTTTTGTCATCCATCATACGGAGGATTCGTATAGCCTGATCCTCGATAGGTTCCTCAGCTTTAAGGTGCTGGTAATCAAGCAAGTCCTTCATTTCTACCTGAAGCTCCCTTGCTATTGCCTCCAAGGTATCCATAGACGGAGAGCTTTTACTACCTTCAATTCGACTAATCTGCTTTGGCTCTACTCCGACCTTTTCAGCAAGTCTCTCTTGGGATAATTGTCTTTCCTTTCTAATCTCCTTTATCCT
>JBAWXE010000135.1:0-5523 GCA_037144255.1 Bacteroidota bacterium
GAATATAACCTTTAATAAAAAAAGAAAAACAGTTCGGGACTGGCTATAAATAGAAAAGCCAACCTGAGAACAGGTCAGCCCCTATAAACCCTATCACCATGAAAACTTCTTGTGCGTAGAGCGAAATATGTTCTGTTATTGATGTATTAATTACTATTTTACAAAAGTATATTTGCTTTCAGTGTCAAGCAAATATATATTGTTATTACGTAGTTAATAGAAACGCCTATAACCCCTATATTTAGGGATCTTGTGCTTGGCACCTATTAAAAAATTACTTCTTCTTTTTAGGGGAAAACATGGCTAGCATTCTGCGGCCTTCCATTTTAGGCATAGACTCCAGCGCACCGAACTCAGCCAAACGCTCTGCAAATTTCAGTAGCAATAGCTCACCACGCTCTTGGAACATAATGGCTCTACCCTTGAACTGTACATAGCATTTCACCTTGTTGCCATCTATCAAGAATTTCTCAGCATGTTTCGCTTTGAAATCAAAATCATGATCATCGGTATTAGGAGTAAAACGTATCTCCTTCACTTCAGACTGTTTGGCCTTGGCTTTTTGCTCTTTGTCCTTTTTCTTTTTCTCGTAGAGGAATTTCTTGTAGTCTATCACTCTGCACACAGGTGGCACAGCGTTAGGAGATATCTCTACCAGATCTACTTCCTGTGCCACGGCAAACTTCAATGCTTCTGCCAGCGGATATACTCCCGGTTCTATGCCTTCACCTATCACCCGCACTTCCAGTGCAGTTATCTCGTTGTTCAGGCGGTGTTCGTTTTGTGGTAGTCTTGGTTTAAAGGGAGGCCTCCCTTTGCTTCTTCTTTGCATTAATGGTTTTTAAAAATGATTGGTAAAAATAGCGTATTTATAATTTGAATGTATCAATAGTTATTGAAATTAAACTTTTTTATATGGCTATCTGGGTATTTACCAGGTCTTTCAGCTCTGTTACCAGTGCATCCAGTGCCATAGTGCCCCTGTCGCCTTGTCCTTGAACCCTTACAGCTACCATTCTGTCGTTCATTTCCTTCTCTCCTACTACCAGCATATAAGGCACCTTCATCAGCTCTGTATCTCGTATCTTCTTACCTATTTTCTCGTTGCGGTCATCTACATCGGCACGTATACCTACAGCTTTCAGGGCTTTAGCCACCTCGTGTGCATAGTCGCTATACTTGTCGCTTATAGGCAACACCTTCACCTGCTCGGGTGCCAGCCACATAGGCAGCTTACCGGCACAGTGTTCCAGCAGCACGGCAACAAATCGCTCCAGAGAGCCAAAAGGTGCACGGTGTATCATCACCGGACGTTTGCGGGTATTATCTGCGTCTACATACTCCAGCTCAAAACGTTCAGGCAGGTTGTAGTCCACCTGTATAGTACCCAGCTGCCAGCTTCTACCCAGTGCATCCTTCACCATAAAGTCCAGCTTAGGTCCGTAGAATGCGGCTTCGCCATACTCTATCACGGTCTTCAGGCCTTTCTCTGCGGCTACATCTATAATGGCTTGTTCAGCAATGGCCCAGTTCTCTTCGCTACCTATATACTTGCTTCTATCTTCTTGGTCGCGCAGCGATACCTGTGCAGTGAACTCTTTAAAGTCCAAGGAACGGAACACATACAATACCAGATCTATTACTTTCTTGAATTCATCTTTCACTTGGTCAGGGCGGCAGAACAAATGAGCATCATCCTGAGTAAATCCTCTCACGCGTGTCAGGCCATGCAGTTCGCCCGATTGCTCGTAGCGGTACACTGTACCAAACTCTGCAAGGCGCAGTGGCAGGTCTTTGTAAGAGCGTGGCGATGACTTATATATCTCGCAGTGATGCGGACAGTTCATCGGCTTCAGCATGAACTCCTCACCCTCTTGCGGAGTAGTAATAGGGCGGAAAGAATCCTTACCATACTTCTCCCAGTGGCCTGATGTTACATACAATTGTTTGCTACCTATATGCGGAGTGATCACCGGCAGGTAACCGCTCTCTACTTGTGCTTTTTGTAAGAACTGTTGCAGGCGTTCGCGCAGCATAGCACCCTTAGGCAACCATAATGGCAAACCACTACCTACCTTCTCAGAGAATGTGAATAGCTCTAGTTCTTTACCCAGTTTGCGGTGATCGCGTTTCTTAGCTTCTTCCAGCAATACCAAATACTCATCCAGTTCTTTCTGCGCAGGGAATGTAACACCATATATACGTGTCAGCATCTTGTTCTTCTCATTCCCTCTCCAGTATGCACCTGCAATACTCATCAGTTTTATAGCCTTGATGAAACCTGTATTAGGTATATGTGGGCCACGGCACAGATCGGTGAAATTACCTTGTGTATAGAAAGTGATCTCACCATCATTCAGGTTTTCCAGCAATTCTAATTTATAAGGGTCTTGTTTTTCTTTGAAGTATGCTACGGCCTTATCCTTAGGCATATCTATACGCTGATACACACTATTGTTCTTAGCCAGTTCTTTCATTTTAGCTTCAAGCTTCACCAGGTCTTCTTCTACTATAGTGCGGTCACCCAGATCTATGTCGTAGTAGAAACCCTTCTCGATCGGCGGACCGATACCCAGCTTCACACCCGGGAAAATAGCTTCCAGTGCCTCTGCCATCAAGTGAGCAGATGAGTGCCAGAAAGTAGACTTACCATTAGTATCGTCCCATGTAAGGAGTTTCAGAGAAGCATCAGCATCTATACCACGAGTGGCGTCCCAAACTTGTCCATTCACCTCAGCGGCCAGCACCTTGCGTGCCAGTCCTTCGCTGATGGACTTTGCTACATCCATCGCTGATGTTCCATTCTCATATTGGCGAACCGCGCCATCGGGTAATGTAATGTTGATCATAATTGGTGTAATAAAAAACCACTGGTTAAATTAACCAGTGGTTTCAATATAATGAATAAGCTGGTTAAAACTGTACAAAAGTTCTGGTATAGGTTACTGTATCAATGTATGTAGCCATCAGATCAGGCGCTTGTATACCTGCATGAATAGCATTCATATAAATAGTATCTGTAGGGAAATATGCCTGATAAGTAAGTATAAAAGAAGTAGGTGAAAAATACGAAATAGTAGCATTCACTGTATTCAAATTAATGTTGTTATGCAGCAGGTCCATAGTATCTACAGGGTAGAACCAATCGTTCACTTTACCATAGATGTACATGTTGTTGCCATCGTTGCTAAGACCCCAGTTCACATCAGTAAGATCAGGATCGCCGGGCAAACAAGTATAAGTACCATAGTGGCGTTGTGCTTTGTAGATAGTATTGAATGTCATATAGTCATCCAGTAAGCAAGATTGGGTATAAGCCATTACGTTTACTGTAGTATCTCTATAAGGCCATACTTTTCCATACAGATGAGAGTGTTTGGTAGTTGAGGTCACCTTCCATTTTCCGGTACGGATCATATCCTCTCTTGTTTGGGGAGCGGTTACTTTCGTACACGAGGCGATGAAAATAATGCCGGCAACTAGTAGTATTATTCTTTTCATAACTATAAAACGGAAATTAACACCTAAAACTAAGGAATATATTGATTTATCAAAAGAAAATGTACGAAAAGCTTATCTTTTTTCTATAAAAACCTCATCTGAAAGGCCTGTATTCACTTGATATTTTAAATAATTCACTTGTATCTTACCTTTTTTGATAGGTGGTTTTGGGGTATTAGTAGCCGCTATATCGGCACCGGCATCATAGTCCATGGTGACACCTTTGGGTAATTTATAATCTTTTACATCTATGATAAAAACCACCTTATCCGGCAGACACATATCAGCATATTTCCCATATTCTAAATTCATCTTCATGGTGCCATTATCTCGTGAAGTGGTCTCGGTACGGAGTGCCAATAGCTGTGTAGCATCAATCCATACCTTGGTGAGGACTATACCAGTCTGGTCATTATCGGGTACGATCTTTACCACTTGCACTATCTTACCATTTATGGTATCTGTACCCGCATTGATGACGGTGACATTACCCAGTGGTATCATCTTATTAAGTGTGAGGTCAATGCTCTTTTTAGGAAGTATGGCTATACCACCCTTTCGTTCCAGTTTCAGTTTACCCGGGGCCTTAAAGTAGAGTGTACCATTGAGGGGAGGTATGCGCATAAATGACACATCTATGGTCATACGTACATCAGCTACATAATCTTTTACCCGTTCTATCTTGGTACGCAGGCGATAGAATAGATCTGTAACATCTGTACTCTGTGCATAGGTAGCAGGAGTGCCGGACATATACAGGATGAGAACAATAACAGTAAGGCGTTTTCTCATGAACGAATGTCTTTTCTATTGAAAACAAATATGGTGGTACCAATGAAAGCGATCGTATAGACTAATAGAACCAATGCGGACCTACCGATAGCTGCATATGGCACTGGGTCTTCGAAAAAGCCTTTCCAAGCTATGACATGGCTGGTGAATAAATAAGGTTTTATCAGATCGAATAAAGGTATCTCTAATGTAGAGAATATGGTAAGTACTGCAATGATACCCATAGTGCTCATTATAGGACCAATAGCATTCTCGGCAAATATGGACAGCATGATAGCTAATGAAGCCACTGTGGTCATAGCCAATGCAGCAAAGCCAAATGCACAAGCATAACGCCAAAGGATATCATCTTTAAGCAAAAGAATAAACTCACCACTTTTCATATTGATCATATCTCCTTTGCCGAATAATAACAAAGAGAAGAACAAACCTACCAATGCCAACCATAGCAATAATAATAATGCATACACGACACTAGCGGCAAACTTACTTAGAATCAATTCGTATCGAGCAAAAGGCTTGGTGAGCAGTAAACGCAGCGTACCCAAATTGGCCTCACCGGCTATAGCATCGCCAGCTACCAGTGCTACCAACAAAGGGATCTGAAGGAGCAATGATTGCAGGATAATGTAAGTAACCAGATAACCATTGAGTACATTACCTTGAATATCAAACTGATCGCTGACACCTTGTAAAGCAAAATTGACGAATGTCTTACCATCTGCCAACATAGCGATCTGTACTATTATGGCAAATGCTGTAATGATACCAAAACTGATATATGTGCGAGGCCGCCTGAATATCTTATAAAGTTCAAGCCTTAGTAGCTGCATCATTGGTAAGTGATAAAAAATATGATTCAAGAGAATGAGTAGATCTGATCTCAAGTATTTGGGCAGCGTGTGCTACCAGCCAATTATTGAGATCCGGGATATACTGTTCGTTCATTTTCAAATGTATGGACAGCGGTGTGGCAGCAGTAAGATATTGCATCCAAGGTGTGCTGTGCATAGCATTATCTGAAATACTAAAAGGAGCCGAAAAATGTATCTCTACTATAGTATCTGCAGGGTCTAAGAGTTCATTGACAAGTCCTTCCACCACCTTTTGTCCTTTGTGTATAATGAGCATTCGGGTAGCCATCTGTTGTATCTCATTCAGTAAGTGAGAAGATATGAGAATGGTCTTACCATGTTCTTTGCTGAGACGAATGATCAGTTGTCGTATCTC
>JBAWXE010000136.1:0-5517 GCA_037144255.1 Bacteroidota bacterium
GCGTATAGGCAGTTGTGCATATACCATGTATTGCATCAGTATAAACAATGACAGACATAGTAAGCGCTTAAAGCAAATAGGAAACATAGGCATACACAGGGTAAAAGATGAAATGATCGTCTATATAATATAAGACGATATAAGATGCTTAACCCTTTGGTATATCTATAAAATACTTGGACTAAGGCCTGACCTGTGGTGCATAAGCATGTTTTCGAGCTTTTTTGCTGATACGCCCGGTCTTTTTATTAGCAGAAGGGATGGTGTATACCGATACCTCTTTACTAATAGCTGTTTTTGAGGATAAAGTGGTAGTTGCTTCTGTAGTTTGCTCTTCATCAGTAAGCAACATTTCTTTACGTAATGCCTTAATACAAGCCAAGATCTTTTGCATAATGACAGCTTCTTTGGATGTCGGGAACCTCTCTCCCTGAGGACGAAGGCTGATAGCATAATTGAGGTCTTGCAGCTGCTCGTAATACTGCATAATGAGTTTTTGGGCAATGTCTTTCATGTTCATAGTATGTGATGTTTTATAAATAAAGTCCATTGGGCGAATGGATTAACAATGTGTATTTAATTATTTCATGGTATAACGTACTTAATAAGGCCCAAAGTTACTATGGGATGATATGGGTTTCCAAATAGAGATATCCACAAATTTCATATCATAGCTATTTCACTACATTTAAAAAATATAACAACACATTGTCGCTAACAATGAGCCTCATGTTGTACTTTTAGTACTGAAAACTACAACACACCTTACGTATCGCCATACACTATATGAAATTTACTTTTTACTTATTCTTGCTTTTTTGTTTTCCCTGCACCGTATTTGCAAAAGCAGATATATCTAAGCTCCTTACAAAACTTCAGCAATCAAAAAATGATTCGGAGAAAGCTCTTATATACAGAGATATAACCAACTACTATAAAATATCACATTCTGATTCCGGTATATTTTATGCCAAAGAAGGGTTAAGATCGTTTACAAAAAACGGTTATACAACAGGTATAGGTATGATGCTCAATTTCCTTTCTGAGGTTTATGAGTTGCAAGGAAGGTCTGATACTGCTGAGATATTGAACAATCGTGCCTTAGCTATTTTTAAAGAGTTAAAGAATAAAGAGCATATAGCCATAACATTAACAGTAAGTGGAATCATAGAAGGAGACAGAAGTGACCTCAAAGCAGCTACCAAGTACTTTATTGATGCACTGAATATTTTTAAGGAACTAGGGATGCAAGAACGAGTAGCTTCTGCTTACATTAAACTGGGTTCTGTAAATGATAGGATGGGTAATATTGAAAAGGCTCTGGAATATTACAACATTGCCGATGATATGGCAGAGAAAGGCAAAGCTTTTCCTAATGACATTATCAATCTAGACAATAATATAGGCATCATATATGGAAAGAAAGGTGATTTCAAAAAAGCGATGGGGTATTTTGAAGATGGACTAAGGAAATGTAATACCACAGAAAATATTCATGTACGTACGCTGCTGTTAATGAATCTAGGTATTGCTTATCAAAATCTAAATGATAATACTTCTGCAGAAAAATATTACAGAGAGGCATTGGATGTGGCTACAGAAAATAATATTGTTGAGCCCAGAGCGCATGTGTTGATCAATCTGGCATCTGTAATTAGTGACAAGGACATGAATACAGCAATGGCATATTTGAAAGAAGCATTGCAAATTGGGATGCAGGCAGGGCTGGTGCAATTAGAGATAGAAGCATACCAGTCTATTGTAGATGCTTATAAACAACAAGGGAATTACAAAGAGGCGCTAGCCAGTATGGAGATAGCACAACACTTGACAGATAGTATCAGTAGTATAAAAAGGACAAAGGAGATAGCCAATCTACAATCCAGTTTTGACCTGAAAGAGTCTAAAACCAAAGTGCAACTACTGGAGAAAATCAATAGTAGGAATATACTGATACGCAATATCATCATTGCTGTGGTGATCATCCTTGCTATTCTATTGGTGAGTATGGCATATTCTTACAGAAAGACCATACACCTGAATGAACAGCTACGAAACCGTGAAAAAGAACTTAGCGATTCTAATACCGTAAAAGATCAATTATTCTCTATCATCGGTCATGATCTGCGCGGGCCCATATCCAGCATACCTATGATGTTGGATTTTTACTTAGATAGCACTACTACACCCGAAGAAAAAGAATTCCTTTTCAATAGCTTGCAAGAGCATGTGCAAGCATCTATGGCCACACTGGATAAATTATTGTATTGGGGACAATATCAGATAAAGGGTATATTCATTTACCAAACTAATTTCCACACAAAAGAGCATATAAATAGTATTTTAAAACTATTGAAGAATGCAGCTGTTCAGAAAAAAATAGAGGTTAATGACCTTACACCGGATGATATAAATTTACATGCAGATGTGACACAATTCGATTTCATCTTGCGTAATATGCTATCTAATGCCATAAAGTATACATACCCCAATGGCATTGTAGAGATCAATGCGAATAAGAACAGGCAAGAAGGATTTGTAGTATTTTCTGTAAGAGATAATGGTGTGGGCATGACAGAAGATCAGTTGCAAAATATCTTCAAGCCATTGAATATGAGTGAAAAAGGCACTGCTGATGAAAAAGGTACTAGCCTAGGGCTGATGCTGTGTAAAGAATTCATTATTAAGAATGGTGGTGAGATATGGGTTGAGAGTGAGAAAGGCATAGGTACCACATTCTACTTCTCTCTGAAATCAGCATAAAATAAAACCGCCCCGATACTATCGGGGCGGTTACAATATGATCACAAAAAAAATTAAGCAATTTTTTCTACTTGCATGTAATTCAGTTCTACCGGAGTAGCGCGACCGAATATCTTTACCACTACTTTCAGTTTCTTCTTCTCATCGTTCACTTCTTCTACAGTACCGTTAAAGTCGTTGAAAGGACCATCTATAATCTTCACTGTTTCGCCGATGATGAAAGGATCTGCGTAGCTGATACCATGTTCACTTACTTCGTCCATCTTACCGAACATCTTATTCACTTCAGATTTGCGTAGTGAGGTAGGATGATCTTTGCCTAAGAAGTGTATAACACCTGTAATATTCTTGATAGTTTGTATGATATCGTCAGAAAGTTTGCCATCAGCAGCTTCCAGCATCAGGTAGCCAGGGAAAAGTATTTTTTCTCGAAGTACTTTTTTACCGCCTACTACTTTGAATATTTTTTCTATTGGGCAGAGAATCTGAAAAATAGAATTGCTCCAACCGCTCAATCTCACTTCTTTATCCAGATATTCTTTTATCTTTTTTTCCTTACCACTCACCACACGCAATACATACCATTTGGTATCTTGTTGAGGTTGTTGAGGCAGTATTACTTCGGTAGTATCCGTCATTATTTAAGTATTTACTTGCCCAACAAATTATAGATAAACGTGAGTACGTGTTCGCCACTGAAATCCATAGCAAATACCATAGTAGTAGTGATAGCCAATGCTACTAACACTATGATGGTAGTTTGTTGAAGTTCGTCCCAAGTAGGCCAGGTCACCTTGTGTACTAATTCATCATACGCTTCCTGGATGTAACTGCCGAATTTGCTCATAAACTATAAGCCTTTAGGGGCTTTAATTTTAATGTTAGTTAAAAAATGAATAGTGGGTATTGCTACACACTATTCTGTTTCTAAAAAATGTATCCATTTCCCATTGCTGGTAAAGGATGGTTGCACGGGAACGCGGATTCGAACCACGATCAAAGGTTTTGGAGACCTCTATTCTACCGTTGAACTATTCCCGTAACAAAGTTCAAAAATCAAAAAGTCAAAAGAACAATGCTTTTGACTTTTCAAACCGGATGACAAAGGTAGAAAAAAACTTTCAAAATGCCATCTAATTTTTAGGGAAATGGGATAAAAAAATCTGCCCCGCTTTCGCGGGGCAGATAATGTATAAATAAGTATTAAAGCTTACTTAAGGATATTGGTAACCTGACCGGCACCAACAGTACGTCCACCTTCACGGATAGCGAATTTCAGACCTTTTTCCATCGCGATCGGAGCGATCAGTTTTACAGTCAGATTCACGTTATCACCAGGCATAACCATTTCAACACCAGCAGGCAGTTGACACTCACCTGTTACGTCAGTAGTACGGAAGTAGAACTGAGGACGGTATTTGTTGAAGAATGGAGTGTGACGACCACCTTCTTCTTTGCTGAGTACGTATACTTCACCATTGAAGTCAGTGTGTGGAGTGATGCTTTTAGGAGCGCAGATAACCATACCACGACGGATGTCCTTCTTTTCAATACCACGGAGTAGGATACCGGCATTATCACCAGCTTGACCTTGATCCAACAGTTTTTTGAACATTTCAACACCTGTACAAGTAGATGATTGTGGTTCTTCATTGAAACCAACGATCTCAACGTTTTCACCCACTTTGATGATACCACGTTCGATACGACCTGTAGCAACAGTACCACGACCAGTGATGGTGAATACGTCCTCTACAGACATCAAGAAAGGTTGATCGATCGGGCGTGGAGGCAATGGAATCCATGTATCTACAGCATCCATCAGATCTTCTACAGCTTTAACCCATTTAGCTTCACCAGCTAAAGCACCTGTAGCAGAACCTTGTATGATAGGTGTGTTATCACCATCATATTCATATTTGCTTAATAATTCACGGATTTCAAGTTCAACCAGTTCCAGAATTTCAGGATCGTCTACCAAGTCAACTTTGTTCATGAAAACAACGATACGAGGTACACCTACCTGACGAGCCAGAAGGATGTGTTCTTTGGTTTGTGGCATAGGACCATCTGTAGCGGCAACCACCAAGATAGCACCATCCATTTGCGCAGCACCAGTGATCATGTTTTTCACATAATCCGCGTGACCCGGACAGTCAACGTGTGCATAGTGGCGGTTAGCTGTTTGGTACTCAACGTGAGCTGTATTGATAGTGATACCACGCTCTTTTTCTTCAGGAGCAGCATCAATTTCATCATATCCTTTCTTTTCTGCCCAACCTTTATTAGACAAAATTGAAGTTATAGCAGCAGTCAACGTAGTTTTACCGTGATCGACGTGACCAATGGTACCAATGTTTACGTGGGGTTTTTCCCGTTTGAAGGTCTCTTTTGCCATTTTATTTGTTTTTTAAGAGATGTTTTAAAATTGTTAGATTTATTAATATGGCCTTCCAGCCTTGTTTACTATTATGTCGCTTTGCCTGTCCACTAGTCTTATACCATTCTTGTTTTGACAATTCCTATGCTTAGTAAGAGCTGTTGAGCAGGATTGAACTGCCGACCTCTTCCTTACCAAGGAAGTGCTCTACCGCTGAGCTACAACAGCTAAAGAACTGCCTGATAACACTTTAAGTTTCCGAACGGGCAGTATTGCCAGAACGAAAACTGTCAAAATCAAGAGCGGGAGACGAGGCTCGAACCCGCGACCTACAGCTTGGAAGGCTGTCGCTCTACCAACTGAGCTACTCCCGC
>JBAWXE010000137.1:0-5492 GCA_037144255.1 Bacteroidota bacterium
GGGCATAATTCCCCCTTATGAGGTTAGTACAAAATATAAAAATGTCAGCTATTCTATCAGAATTGCACCATTTCACTCAGTTCTAGCCAGCGTAACTCCTTCTCTTCCAATAAGTTGGTCACTACCCCTATACGATTGCTCAGCTTTTGTATCTCATCAAAGTTGATAATAGGATTGCTCATTTGTTCGGTAATAGTCACTTTCTCTTTTTCCAGATTTGCTATCTCTTTCTCCAACATATCAAACTCTCGCTTCTCTTTGAATGATGCCTTCCTTTTTTCTTTTGCAGGGGCGGTTGCTATGTTAGGCACTGCTAATATTGTCTCAGTAGTTATTTCTTTGCTTGCTTGGTTATTATTTGCTGGTTGTAATTTCTTTTTCAGTTCTTCGTCCTTCAGCCAGTTACGATATTGAGAATAGTTACCCGGAAAATCTCTCACTTCTCCATCTCCCTCAAAAACGAATAAATGGTCTACCAGCCTATCCATAAAGTATCTGTCATGCGATACTATGAGCATACATCCCTGATAGTCACCCAGGAAATTCTCTAATACCGAAAGGGTAGGAAGATCAAGATCATTAGTAGGTTCATCTAATATCAGGAAGTTGGGATTCCTAAAGAGTATAGAAAGTAATTGCAGACGTTTTTTCTCACCACCACTCAGTTTTGATAGGTAGGTATATTGTTGCTCTGGTGGAAATAAGAATAAGGTCAGGAACTGCGATGCGCTCAATGTGCTGCCATCAGCCAGAGGGAAATTCTCGGCTATGTCCTTCACATATTCAATGATGCGCATATCTTCTTTTATCTCCAAACCTTGTTGAGAGAAATTGCCAAATACTACGGTATCACCTATGTTTACTTTCCCACTATCAGCGGGTTCCAGTCCTTGTAGTATCTGTAGGAAAGTAGATTTTCCTGCACCATTTTTTCCTGCAATACCTATTCTGTCTCCTTTCTTAAATGTATAGTCAAAAGCTTTCAGTATTACCTTCTCTCCATAGCTCTTGTACACTTTTTTAAAATCGGCTACCTTACCACCCAGTCGGGTCATCTTCATTTGCAGCTCTACCTTATTATCTTCTATTTTTTGTTTAGCGCGGGCTTCTACATCGTAGAAGTTGTCTATCCTGCTTTTAGATTTAGTAGTTCTGGCTTTGGGTTGCTTGCGCATCCATTCTAGTTCTTTTCTGAATTCATTTTTGGCTTTATCTATACTAGCTGATTGGCTTTCTATCCTTGCAGTTTTCTTTTCCAGGTAATTCTGATAGTCTCCTTTATATTCAAATAGATTCGATCCGTCCAGTTCCCATACTTCCTCACATACTGCATCCAAAAAGTATCTATCGTGTGTTACCATTAATAAGGTTACTTTCTCCTGATTCAGATAATGTTCCAGCCACTCTACCATTTCCACATCCAAGTGATTCGTAGGTTCATCCATTATTAATAGTACATGCTTATGTTCAAATCCTATATCTATCAGTGTTTGTGCCAGCGCTACGCGTTTACGCTGGCCTCCGGATAGTGTTTTTACCTGTTGTTCTAAATGGTGGATATTGAGTTTCCCCAATATCTGTTTCACTTTACCCTCAAATTCCCAGGCACCTAACTCGTCAATTTTTCCTAATATTTCAGATAGCGCATGTGTATCCTTGTCTTCAGAATCTAGTATACGCTCATATTCTCTCAACACCTCTGCTACAGGGTGTTTATAGTGAAAAATATTATCAAGTACTGACAGCTCTTCTTCAAATTGAGGTTCCTGCTCAAAAAGGGCTACTGTTACATCCTTATGTATCCATACAGTACCGCTTTCGGCTTGGTCTTGCCCGGCTAGTATCTTCAATAATGTAGATTTTCCACTGCCGTTCTTTGCTACAAGGGCTATTTTGTCTCCCTCACTTATATGAAATGAAATATTTTGAAATAAGGGCTTAATTCCAAATGACTTACTGATACCTTCTACCGAAACATAATGCATATGTGGCAAAGATAGTGGATACAGGATATTTACAGGATTACCTTTAAACTATTTGCACTCTTGATGATATATTAAGGAATGATATGTTGTATTGTTATCTTATTTAATTAAATTAAAAATTATGTATTAATTTCAGCCATATTTTCGTGGGTATTTTTGGCTTTGGTGCTTGGTCATTTTGCAAATCGATAAAAATATCTATTTTACTCGCTCTTAAGAAAATTTCAATTCGTATATGATCATAGGTGTACTTAAAGAGCAGGCTCCCGAAACGCGTGTATCGCTGGTTCCGGAGGTCGTTGCTGCTTTGGTTAAAATGAACGTAACAGTGTGGGTGGAACACAATGCAGGTGCTGCAGCTTTCCACAATGATGAGGCTTACACTTCTGTAGGTGCAGTCATGAAAGATTCAGCCAGCATTTGTGCTCAGTCTGATCTGGTTCTGTCTATTCAGCCGGAAAATATTCCCGATAGTATTAAAGGAGGCACCATTGTTATGGGTGTATTCCAACCTTTATTCGCACCAGCACTGATGCAGCGTTGGGCAGATAAAGGATATAGTGTTTTTAGTTTGGACACTATACCGCGTACTACACGTGCACAAGCAATGGATGTACTCAGTTCGCAAGCAAATATAGCCGGCTACAAAGCAGTATTGCTTGCTGCTACACAATACAGTCGCTACTTCCCAATGTTCATGACAGCTGCTGGTAGTATACCTCCTGCAAAACTTATGGTATTAGGAGCCGGTGTGGCCGGATTACAAGCTATCGCTACTGGTCGCCGTTTAGGTGCTGTGGTAGAAGTGTTCGATACTCGCCCTGCTGTGAAGGAAGAAGTGATGAGCCTTGGTGCTAAGTTCATTGAGGTAGAAGGTGTGGCAGATGCTTCAAAAGCCGGTGGTTATGCAGTAGAACAGAGCGAAGATTTTCAACGCCGCCAAAAAGAAAAAATACACGAACATATTCGCAAGTCAGATATCGTTATTACAACGGCACAAATACCGGGTAAGAAAGCACCTATACTTATCACACGTGCTATGATAGAAGATATGCGCCCGGGTTCTGTTATCATCGACTTAGCTTCTGTAAAAGGCGGTAATACGGATCTTACAGAAAATAACAAGACAGTAATGCACAACGGTGTAGCCATCGTGGGTAACTCTGCACTAGCTGCTATGATGCCTGCAGATGCCAGCAAAATGTATAGTAAGAACGTTTTCAACTTCTTAAAGCTCATCATCGATAAAGAAGGCAAACTGAATCTGAATTTTGAAGATGACATTGTTAAGGGTACTGCAATTGTGCATGAAGGAAAAATCGTGAACGAAAGAGTACTCGCCTTAACACCTGTTGCTAGCTAATTATAATATTCATTGAATTAATCATCATCATACTCAATCTTAATATGGATACTCTGATACAATTATTTACAGACCCTCCTGTTTATCGCCTTATTACACTGGTGATACTTTCTATCTTTTTAGGAATAGAAGTGATATCACGTGTGCCATCTGTATTGCATACACCACTTATGAGCGGTGCCAATGCCATACATGGTGTGGTGATCATTGGTGCCATTATTGTAATGGGTCAGGCTCCCGAAAGTGATTATCTGGCCTTGACTTTGGGCTTTCTGGCAGTAGTTCTGGGTACGCTCAATGTGGTGGGTGGTTTTGTGGTTACAGACCGTATGCTCGAAATGTTCAGTAAGAAAAAGAAAAAATAGTAGTAATGCTATTCAATGAAATTTCATGTTTGGAATTTTTATTAATTTTTTAAACAAACAAAATGTCACAATTCATATTACTTCTTAGTTATCTTATAGGTTCCATCACTTTTATTGTTGGACTAAAAATGTTGTCTCATCCTGATACTGCTCGTAAGGGTAATCTGGTGGCAGCAGCTGGTATGACCATTGCCATATTCACTACTATTTTCTTGTACGAAAATCCGGAGACTCATGAACATCTGCACAACTATGTTTGGATATTCAGTGGTCTTATAGTGGGTAGTATAGTAGGTACCATCGCGGCGCGCAAAGTAAAGATGACCTCTATGCCGGAAATGGTAAGTTTATTCAATGGTATGGGTGGTGCTTGCGCAATGCTAATATCTCTTATCGAATACAACAAGCCCGAAGCTATGGGTGTTGGCAAACTGGTTGTGATCATTCTAGGTATGATGATCGGTACAGTTTCATTTGCTGGTAGTATCATTGCTTGGGGTAAATTGAATGGCCGTATAAAAGATAAGACCATCCCTGGTGGGCAAGTCATCAATTTCTTACTCTTTGGTGGTATCATTATTCTCGCTGTAATGCTTATTGGTGGCTATGCTACATCACCTTACTTATTCTATGGTATACTTTCTTTGGCAGCTATTTATGGTGTCTTATTTGTAATGCCTATTGGCGGTGCAGATATGCCGGTGGTTATTTCTTTGCTCAATTCTTTCACAGGTGTGGCAGCAGCATTTGGTGGTTTCTTGTACGATAATCCTGTAATGCTTACAGGTGGTATATTAGTAGGTTCCGCTGGTACCATTCTTACTATGCTCATGTGCAAAGCCATGAATCGTTCTCTGAAGAATGTATTGATAGGTTCATTTGGTGGTGCAAAGGCAAGTGCCGGAGGTGCTGCTAAAGAACAAGGTAACTACAAAGAAATATCATTGAATGATACAGCTGTATTGATGGCATATGCACAAAAAGTGATGATCATACCTGGCTATGGTTTGGCTGTTGCACAAGCACAACATACATGTCACGAACTGGAAAAAATATTGAATGAAAAGGGTGTAGAAGTTTTCTATGGCATACATCCGGTTGCCGGCCGTATGCCGGGTCATATGAATGTATTATTGGCAGAGGCGGATGTTTCTTACGATAAGTTATTAGAGATGGAAGATGCCAACGATCAAATGGGATCTACTAACGTAGTTCTGATTTTAGGTGCTAATGACGTGGTAAACCCGGCAGCAAAAGACGATCCTTCAAGTCCTATATATGGCATGCCAATCTTAGAAGTAGAAAAGGCAGAGCATGTTATCATAAATAAACGTAGTATGAAGCCGGGATATGCGGGTATAGAAAACGAGCTTTTCTTCAAACCTAAAAGTTCTATGCTCTTCGGCGATGCCAAACAAGTATTACAACAATTAGTAACAGAACTGAAGCAAGTTTAATGTCCTCGCAAAAAGGCTAATTTTTACTGAAATAAAATTTGCAAAATTCATTTTGTTGCCTACTTTTGCAATCCCATTTCAGACGGGCATTAGTTCTTTCGATAGTTTTTAAGCCACTTTAGCTCAGCTGGTAGAGCAACTGATTTGTAATCAGTAGGTCGCTGGTTCGATTCCGGCAAGTGGCTCTGGTCATTGAAATATTGAATTTTTATATTTTGAAGTCACACTTTGATATATAATTTTTAACGTTCAATGGTATTAGCGGGCAGATGGCCGAGCGGTTAAAGGCGACAGACTGTAAATCTGTTCTCTCACGAGTACG
>JBAWXE010000138.1:0-5394 GCA_037144255.1 Bacteroidota bacterium
GCTTATATGCTTTTGTGCTATACTGTTTTCATACAGAGTATATAGTGCACATATACTGCAGCGTGTATTTGGCGAAAACACAGAACAACAAATAGGCCATAGTTTTCAATATGCTTTGCAACGTGATTACGAAACTCTTTTTTTAGGTAATTCCAGATTTTACAGGGGTATCATTCCTACAAAATATACAGTGAGTACTTCCTATAATTTTGCCGGCGACAACGAAAGTTTCAATCACTGCTATTATAAGATGAAGTATCTGGAACAGCATCATAAGCAATACAAATACCTGATCATGTCTGTTGACTATTCCATATTCGGCACTTTCAACGAGGACAGAAATTACATCTATAAAAAATATTTTGGAGAAGAATACTTAAAGGATTACAGTGTAGGCTTATATATGAGACGATTCAACACTCAGTTCAATCGCTGGCTAACCAATTATTTCTCGCGTAGCTGGCAGCCTATACTATCTTACTACATGCATAGGGAACGCTATAAGCAGGTATCTTATGTGAGCCCTTATGGCAATTATGTCTCTTTACCGGAAGGCAATGCCGATGAAAATGATTTCATTAATAGAGCTTCTTCAGAATTGCCATTATTGATAGAGAAGAAATATTTTGATCTGATATTCGATTATTGCAGTCAGCATCAAATCCAGCTCTTTCTGGTAATGATGCCTATGAGAGATAAAGAATTAAAAAGCTATGAACCTAAAAAAATGAGATTGATAGAAAAATACTGGAAAGACAAAGTTATAGCATACCATGCAGGTTATCTGGATTATGCCAGAGATCCTCGCTTTACGATGAATGATTATCTGGACTTCAATCACCTTAATGCCAAAGGTGCCGAAAAATTCACAGCCCTACTAAGTAGTGACATGGCAAAACTCATCAAAGGGCAAACCCTATCGGATACTACCACTCTTCGTTAGGATCACCGAGGCTGATTTTAGCCCCAATAATATTGATACCAAAACGTATACCTGAGTTCGTACCCCTGTAACTATCCCACGATTGTACGAAATCTACTCTTAGGAACCTTGCTTTCTTATAACCAAGATTATCTATACCGATAAATGCCTCTGCATAGTATTTATTAGCATTAGCATAAAATGAATTATTACCTAATAGAAAATACCAACGAGCCTGGCGTAACAATGGTATCTTATTGGTAAGCAATCCTCTCATATAGTATTCCACATGTACCTCTCCATATAGTTTCTCTGTATTATCAAACACATAGTACTGTGCAAACTGGAAACTACTTAGGTATGGCGATGCAAATCCTATACCCCTGTTACCATACAGGTGCATCAGATCTGGGAAAGAAACATATTTACTGTTTAGGAACCCTCCCAATGCAACATTATAAGATATGCTACCCAGTAGTTTCAGTCTTACATTATCCTTGATGCTGAAACGCCATTTATCATAATCGGTCTTACTATTCAGTATATTAGGTATGCCTTTATCATATTTCAATGTAAACACAGGCCAGTCGCTTTCCTTAGACATCTTATAATCCGGATATTGCACATAAGTATATCCCGGCTGGTAAGATATGGTGCCATTGAATAATACAGCTTCGTTCTTTTCCCAAGGTGCTACTAGCAATAAATTAGGTGGTGTATTAGATGTAAAATGTTGGTCTATATCTTTCAGCACTGTATACTTAGTAGTATTCTCCATAGGCAAGCGCTGCTCATAGCCTAGTTTTACTTTCCAGCGAAGGCCATTACCAAAGTTCTTTGAGTAATAAGCATTGGCACTCCAGCGCTCATAAAGTTTCAGATCGTTCTCTCCCCAAAATAATGTTGATATACTATTGAATAAAGGTAATACAGGGTTCTCAGCATTATACTGCAATATGTATTTGCCTCCTTCTATTCCGGTACTCCATCCTCGCCCTACCCATTGCCTATTATTTTGTACATAGGCAATTCTACCCATGGCATTCAAGTGTTGATCATTAAAACCATACCGCACAGCCACTGCTCCTCTTATAAATTTGCCTGTATCTATTCTATGGAGCCATGTCACCTTAGGTGCCACATTCCATCCCTCTACAGTGTTATAATTCACCATAGTGAGTAACGCATTAGTATTGAAAAAGGTCTTATTTCCTTTTGCACCATAGTGCATACCACTCAATACTACATCTCCAAAAGTTAGTTTATTGTTCTTACGGCGCACAGAGTCCTTATACTTGGGGCTCTCTGTTACTATTCTCATACTGTCCTTTATTTTATAATCCTTCACTTCATCTACCTCTAATGGTACAGGGCGTGTTACGCTCCACAATGATGTATCCTTCTTATTGGCACTATGGTCATAAACGCTTACCACTTTGTTTTTGAACATGGTATCTGGTATCGGCTCATTTACTTTTTGCTTATCGTATACTGTTACAAAACCACCTGTAGCATCAAAACCAAATATGTTCACAGCTACAAACATTACTTGGTTTTTAATTACCCAATTGTCCTTTTTCAATGGCAGGAATACTTGCTCCAAACGCAGAGTATCCATAAAAGCCAGATTAGATGTTTTGGTCAGTTCCATTTTTATACTGTGTATGGCCCAGTCATCCTTTACTATATATATCGTACCGTTGAATAATGGTTCATACAATCTTCTGGGTATTACCTTTATCTTATAAATAGTATACCCTTCTTCTGTAAATTCACCTTGCAATCTGTACTTATAGTAGAATATGGCATTATCACTAATAGGAGATATAAAACCGCGTGGGTTTACATTCTCAAACAGACTTATATTGTTTTCATAAAAAGTACTTACTGATGGTATCTCTGAAAAACCTACCCCATTAGGATTACCACTCTCTCTTACCGAATGGATCACTGTACGCTCTTTATTAGGCTCTTCTGCATAGTAATCTGCAAATTCCTCACACAGATAAACTACACCCTTACCCATCGAGTCTACACCCAGATCATTCTTATCTACCTTTTGCCCCATTACCTTAGTTGGCACTTTGCGGGTACGCATAGCACCCTTTAGGTATATACTAGTCTGGAAAGATTTTACTTGTTTCAGATGAAATTTACGACGACCAATAGTATTGCGGATAATAGGATATGCCGGATCCTCGTCAGATGCTCTTACCACCACTTCTTTCATTTCCAGACTTTGATCTGCCAGTTTGAAATTGTGTTCTACAGTTTCATTACCTGTTATTGTTACGTTGAATGAGCTTTGCTTATAGCCTATGAATTGACATATGATCCTGTAAGTACCCGGTTGTAAGGTCAACTGATATTCTCCGCCACTCCCTGCACTGGTACCTATAGTAGTACCTTGCACATACACTGTTGCAAATGACAGTATTGTTCCTTTACCATCAGTTATCTTGCCTTTGATGGTGCCGGCAATACCCATACTAGGTATTAATAACAGAAATAACAAGACGAATGAATAGTAGCAATTCTTCATAAGCATTTTGAGAGTTAATCGGGGGAATTATATTAGTAAATAGAATCCCTTTCGGACACTTTTACAAATATGTATCGTTCAATAGTATAAAATGTTACAGTACTAACTAAAATAGTCCATGTATCTGTGCATCTATACGTTTCACTACTTCTGCAAAATCTTCCTCTTTCTCAGCAAAATTCAGATTGTCTATTTCTATAATAAGCAATGGTCCATCTGTATAATTATCTATCCACTTATTATAGAACTCGTTCAGCCTTTTTAGATAATCTAGTCTAATATTCTCTTCATAATCCCTGCCTCGCTTCTGTATCTGGTCTACCAGTTTAGGAATTGATGCTTTCAGGTATATCAGCAAGTCTGGTGGTGTCACCATCTTTTTCAGTGTCTGAAAGAATGAAGAGTAGTTCTCGAAATCACGTTTGGTCATCAAGCCCATTTCGTATAGATTGGGCGCAAAGATGAACGCATCCTCATATATCGTTCTATCCTGTATCACTGATTTGTTACCTGAACGTATCTCTGCCATCTGTTTTAAACGACTGTTCAGAAAGTATATTTGCAAGTTGAATGACCAACGATGCATGTCATCATAAAAATCTACCAGATAGGGATTGTGTTCTATATCTTCAAAATGAGGCGTCCATTTATAGTGTTTCGCCAACATGGTTGTCAATGTAGTTTTACCGGCACCTATGTTTCCGGCTATTGCAATATGTTTAGGAGCTTTTGGGGGCATATGTATAAAATAACATCGTCGGTACTACCGACAATACACAATATACCATTCTCTTTTAAAAAATCACATAGAATGGTGATACCTGAATAAAGAACTTCTTATTACACTATCGGTCATTGCAAAAAGCCCTATTAATAATAATGGATACCAATCAATTTTCTAGCTTCGGCTATTGTTTTCGAGGCACTTTGCCTTGCTTTCTCAGCACCATCTTTCAATATCCTCCTCAGTCTATCCTCATCCGTTTGCAGAGCCACTGCCTTTTCACGTATCGGCCTTATGAATGTTACCATGTCCTCTGCTATTTGCTTCTTCATATCACCATAGCGAATGGTACAAGTATTGTATGCTTTCTTGTATGTATCCACAGTTTCACTTGCTGACACCAGACTCATCAATTGAAATATGTTCTGTATATAATCAGGCATTTCACTATTATGCTCACATGGGCCTGCATCAGTCTTAGCCTTCATAATTTTTTTACGAATCACATCATCCTCATCTGCCAAGTAAAGGGTCGAATTTACATTCTCACTTTTACTCATTTTACCAGCACCGTCCAGACTTGGAACTTTTACCAATGTTTCACCAAAATTGAATGGGTAAGGCAATGGAAAACATTCTCCATAGCGATTATTAAATCGCTGTGCAAAATTCCTGGCCATTTCTACATGCTGTTCCTGGTCCTTCCCTACCGGTACTTTCACTGCACGATGTATCAGTATGTCCGCACTCATCAGTACAGGGTAGGTCAATAGCCCAGCATTTACATTTTCGGGTTGCGATCGTACTTTATCTTTAAAAGTGGGTACTTTTTCTAATTCACCTTTATATGCCATCATATTTAGCATCAGATACAGTTCAGGTATCTCCGGTATATCACTTTGTGCATATAGTGCTACCTTTTCGGGGTCCAGTCCACTAGCTATATTCTCTGCAGCTACTCTGAATACATTTGCTTTTAGATCTTTTGGGTCAGGGTGTGTGGTCAGCGAATGGTAATCCGCCACAAAAAAGTAACAATCATAGTTCTCTTGCATTTTTACGTAATTACGGATATCACCGAAATAATTACCTAAATGCAGAAAACCGGTAGAACGAATACCACTAACAACAATTTCTTTACTCATACGGCAGCAAGATACAAAATCAAGGAAATAAGAACGGCTACCAAGCTTCAATATGTACACC
>JBAWXE010000139.1:0-5359 GCA_037144255.1 Bacteroidota bacterium
ATCACAGTATTACGCGATTTCGGTTATGGTAGCGGCGACGAAGCTAAGCGTGTAGTAAGTAAAATGCCTAAATGGAAGCCGGGTAAGCAAAATGGCCGACCGGTAAAGGTGTACTTTACACTGCCTATCTCATTCAAGTTAGAGTAATCATTTACATGATATATTGTTTAAAATGGCTATCCCCCGCAGGTAGCCATTTTTATTGTTAGCGGTTTTATAAAATCGAAACATTAAGCTAATATTCACGTACAAGGAAGCATATTAGATATTATTTTTACAGGGTTACTGGCACTATTGCTGATCATTTTAATTTATTTCAATGAAAAATCTCTCTACAGTATTAAGCGCTCTGGCTTTTATAGGTGTTGTTATTCTTTTTGGTATGCACTTTTCGGGTAAGTATGGTAATCCTAAGGCTGCTAGTTTGGTAGCATCGGGCTCTACAGTGCCTGCTAAGATCGCTTATGTGAACATAGATACTCTGGAAGCACACTACGAATACCTGAAAAATAAGAAAGAAGAATTCGCTAAGCGTCAGGAGACCATGCAGGCCGAACTGCAAGGTGCAGCTGAGAAGATGCAGAACGACTATGCAGAATTGCAACGTAAGGCACAAGCAGGTAGCCTGTCTCAAAGTGAGGGCCAAGCTGCTCAAAAACGTTTGGAGCAAATGCAACAGAGTTTAGAGACGCGTCGTCAGGCACTGACAGAACAATTGGTCAAAGAACAGGATGTATTCAATAAAGACCTGCAGAAACGTATTGATAGCTTCTTGACAGACTATAACAAGACCAAGAATTACGATTATATCCTTTCCTATACCAGCTCCGGTTCTATCATGTTTGCCAACAAGCAATTGGATATTTCTCAGGATGTGATCAAAGGAATGAATGAGCTGGCCAAAAAAATGGATGATCCGACGAAGAAAAAATAGTATTTTTCTTTAAAATCCTCCTTTTTGGAAAACAAATCCTCTTTTAATCGGACACTTACCCTCTTAGATGGTACCCTGCTTGTTATAGGCTCTATGATAGGCTCAGGTATCTTTATCGTCAGTGCAGATATATCTACACATGTAGGTAGTGCAGGCTGGCTGATAGTGGTATGGTTGTTATCGGGTTTCATTACGCTATCTGCAGCATTGAGTTATGGGGAGCTGAGTGGTATGTACCCACAAGCAGGTGGACAATATGTATATCTGCGTGAGGCATATGGCAAGCTCTATGGTTTTCTTTATGGTTGGTCTTTCTTTGCTGTGATACAAACAGGTACTATAGCTGCAGTTGGTGTTGCCTTTGCAAAGTTCACAGGATATTTGGTGCCTAGTTTGGGAGAGGATAATGTACTCATCGGTGTAGCCACGGGTTTCCATATTACTGCAGCACAACTATTAGGCATAGGTACTATTGTATTGCTAACCTTCATCAATACACGAGGTGTAAAGAATGGTAAATGGATACAGTTCCTGTTCACATTTGCTAAGATAGCAGCCATGGCTGCGCTCATCATATTTGGTTTCATACTGGCAAAGGATAGTAGTATATGGCATGGCAACTGGAATGGTGCATGGATGGCCAAACAACTGAGCATATCGAAAGATATGATATCGCATGAAAGCTTATCGCCCGATAAACTGATCATTGCATTGTGTGTGGCTATGGTAGGTGCCTTATTCTCCAGCGATGCATGGAATAACGTAACCTTTATAGCCGGAGAGATAAAACGCCCTGAACGTAATATAGGCTTGAGTTTGTTCATAGGCACGTTTGTAGTAACACTACTGTATGTATCTATGAACCTGATGTACCTGAATGTACTGAGTGTAAGCGAAATAGCCAGTGCTCCTAACCAACGTGTGGCATTAGCAGCAGCATTAAAGATATTTGGTACAGCAGGAACTACTATCATAGCATTGATGATCATGGTGTCTACATTTGGTTGTAATAATGGATTGATACTATCAGGTTCCAGAGTATATTATACTATGGCCAATGACGGGCTCTTCCTACCGGCTGCCAAGAAACTGAACAGTAAGGGTGTGCCGGGCGTGGCATTGTGGATGCAATGTATCTGGGCATCGGTGCTATGCCTGAGTGGTAAGTATGGCGATCTGCTGGACTTTATCATCTTTACTGTGTTATTGTTCTATATACTGACCATAGGGGGTATTTTTATATTAAGGAAGAAACAACCCGACTTGCCAAGACCGTATAAGGCATTTGGATATCCTGTGATACCTTTGCTGTATATACTGTTGGCGAGTTTTATATGCATCGTATTGCTGATGTACAAACCCGATTATACCTGGCCGGGATTGATCATAGTGTTAGCAGGTATCCCTGTTTATTTTATCATACAAAAGCGTAGTAAGACATCAGATGAATAAGTCAGAACTGATACAGCTGTTTGACCGAATGAAAGACCTGCACGTAGTGGTGGTGGGTGATGTGATGCTGGATAACTATTGGTGGGGTGAAGTAGAAAGGGTTTCTCCGGAGGCACCTGTGCCAGTAGTAGCGCTGAAGCGCAGAGAGAGCAGACTGGGTGGTGCGGCAAACGTAGCCCTGAACTGTAAAGCGCTGGGTGCTAAAGTAACACTGGCCAGTATAGTAGGGGATGATAATGATGGAACTGTACTGACACAGATAGCCAAAGATAATGGCATAGGTACAGAGTTGGTGATACGTAGCAAGCATAGACCCACAACTACCAAGACCCGTGTGATAAGCAGGAACCAGCAGATGATGCGACTGGATGATGAAGTGAGTTCGGATCTGTATACAGAAGAGGAGCATCCGTTCATAGATAAGGTGTTACGTTTTTTACAAATAGAGAAGCCACAGGTACTGATATTTGAAGATTATAATAAGGGTGTGCTGAAGGAGAATGTGATACGCCGTATAACTGAGCATTGCAAGGAGATAGGCACCATAACTGCTGTAGACCCTAAGAAGAAGAACTTCCTGACATATAAAGATGTGACCATCTTCAAACCGAACCTGAAAGAGGTGCGAGAAGGATTGAACATGAGTATACATGATGCCAGCATGCAAGAACTGGAAGAAGTGGATAAGGAACTGAAATCCATTCTGCATCATGCTATTACCTTCATCACACTATCTGAGAAAGGTGTGTTCTACCACGAAGGGCAGAAGGCCGCCATCATACCATCGCATATACGCAACATATCTGACGTATCGGGGGCGGGTGATACTGTAATAGCTACCGCATCGCTGATATACGCACTGAGCAAAGATGCCCGGCTGATGGCTGAGATTTCAAACATAGCAGGCGGACTGGTATGTGAGCAAGTGGGCGTAGTACCGATAGACAAACAACTATTGCAGGAAGAAAGTATACACTTACTAGTGCAGTAGTAATACTAGGCAGACAACACTTTTACCTTATTCTTTTCCAGAAAGGTTTCCCATTCTGTATGCTGTGTACCCTTGAGTACACGTGGAAATTTATTCATGCCACCTTCCTTGCCTTGGCTGCGCATGTAATCGTAGAAAGTGCTGCTAGGAAGTACTTCTACAAATACTTCTTTAAGAGCAGAGGTGCGCTCTATAGCATAGTCGTCGTTTATCTGACAAAGTGTTTCTTCTATTACTGCACGTATCTCTGTAGCATCGGCATTAGGATCATCGCAACCGATGTACCAACGATGTGCAAAGAGGTTCTCGTATTTAAAGCCAGCAACTGTGAATTCACGAACGGTGATATTGAGTTTGCGGGAAGCAGTGTCGATAGCTTTGTTCATATTGTCTACAGACATATGTTCGCCACAGAGACTTAAGAACTGTTTGGTGCGACCAACGATCACTATCTCATGCTGGGCAACATCTGTAAAGCGAACCACATCGCCAATGATATAACGCCATGCACCTGCGCAAGTGCTTATCATTACGGCATATTCCACGTTCTCCTTTACCTCGTGTACCAGATAGGTAGTAGGATTGGGTTTAGGATTGCCATCTTCATCAAAATTGGCAGCAGTAAAAGGTACGAATTCGAAGAAGATACCTGTATTCAATACCAGCTTGATGCCTTCGGCCTTGGGGCGTGCCTGAAAACCGAAAGAACCTTCAGAAGCCATGTAGGTCTCGATATAGGTAATAGGTTTGCCTAATAATTTTTTAAAGCTTTCGCGATAAGGCTCGAATGAAACACCACCATGAATATATATGGTCAGGTTGGGCCAGATCTCGTGTATGTTCTTTACTTTATGATAGCGGATAATTTCTTCGAGCACTATCTGTACCCAAGCAGGTACACCACAGATAGTAGCTACATCCCATTGTTTGGCTTTGCGCACAATGAGTTTTATTCGCTCTTCCCATTTAGGGCGCTGAGATATTTTTTGTCCGGGTTTGTATAATAAAGTTGACATCCAGCGAGGCATGTTCTTGGCACTGATGCCCGACATATCGCCTTCGTAATATTCACCCTTCTCGTACAAAGTAGTAGTGCCACCCAACATCAATACACCCTTGCCGAAAGCGGCAGTAGGTATCTTGAAATCGGCCATACTGTATAGCTGCTTGAAACCCACATTCTTGATAGACTTGATCATGTCGTGGGTGACAGGAATATGTTTGCTGGCAGCATCGGAAGTGCCGGAACTGAGTGCGAAATATTTTACTTTGCCCGGCCATGTAACATTCTCCTCGCCCTGCTGACAACGGTACCACCACTGATCGTACATTTCTGTATATGTATGAACGGGTACTCGTTTGCGAAAAGCTTTGATAAAATCTACTTCCTGACCGAGTATCTTATCAAAACCGTAATGTTTGCCAAAAGAAGTATACTGCCCACGCTCTAGTAAATGACGTATTACGTGGCGTTGATATATTTGTGGTGTGGCTATTCCCTTTCTAAATTTTTTTCTGAGTTGTAAGGACCGTGCTATGATATTTCCTAAGAGTGCCATCGGGATATTATAAAATATTACTTTTATTAATCAGCTACAAAAGTAACCATTTAGGATGTAGTAGCGAAGTTAAAGAAATGTGTAAACGATGAGTAGGGAAATGGGGTGGTTTAATGCGACTATGACGCATGTGGATAAAAGTAAATGTTACACCAAGCTCATGCATTATTGTTAGTGTTGCTGACGCAACAAAAAGGAGATTGCGGCTCGGGGGCCGCAATGACGGTAGAGGGGCTGAGCAGTGTAGCAATGATGAGGCAAAAGTTACATTTCTTGAGATTTTTTTTATTGTTTGTGGGAAGTTTAAAGTGTTGATTTTCATAGTGTTGTGGTTTTTCAAAGGTTACCCCGAAACGAGTTCGGGACTCCCCGAATCTGTTTAATTTATTTTTGAGGGTCGCATTTGGGTTACAGTGTAACATT
>JBAWXE010000140.1:0-5308 GCA_037144255.1 Bacteroidota bacterium
TGGGCAGTCATTGTGAGAAGTCTTCTATTTACTTCAAAAACAATGCATATACTTCTATTAAAGTAACGATTAATTATTCTACCGTAGTTGTAAAATCTAATGATTCTGTAAGATTTGATGGAGTAATTGGTTCAACAATTACTGGCACAGCATATACATATCCGTATAGTGATACATTTTATCATACTTCGGGAGTATATCATTGGAATATTAGTAGTACATGCCCATCAAGCGGTTCTATTTCAGTTCCGTTGGATGTTGACTCCAGTTATTTTTGTTTGATAATTAATAACTATAATGTGGGTAGTTCTGCATCAATTTATGAAGAGTATGTAAATTATGGATTGGCAAGTCAAACAAAAGACTCTGTGTATGTAAGTGCTACCAATCCATATAACATAGTCATAGGTTATTATCGTGCCTTTTCTAATTCAAATGTTAAGGTTAATAGGCGTAGTGATACTAGTATCATTCAGAATATAACTTTGTCAGGTACCAAAAACCAATATTACATAGCTCAGTTCTAAGCAATAAACATCCCAGTTGAGCGTAGAATTCTTTTGCCAATAGTCCTCCCGATTGTTCAGCGTATGTCTTCAGACTACGCTGTAGTGGTATCCAATCTCCTGATTGGGAAAACAGAAATGTTTCTCACTTCACTTTCAGCCCAGCATCTATCATCCCCTTAAGCACTTTCAGGTCTATATCGGCCAGCTTATTAATGTACAGGCAGCCTAGCCCCTTTTTATATTTTCCCAGCTTTTCCAGCGCTTCACTATGTGTATCTACGTAACTACCAAAGTACAATGACAGGTTCGTTTTCCGCGGTGCAAAACCTATCCTAAACCAGTCGGCCTCGCGCCCTGATGTTGGGCTTTTATGTCTTTTGATACCAAAGCCTATAAAAGAATTGCTCCACAGTGTAGGCTCTTCCTTACTGGCTTTTTTCATCATTTCCAGTAGCACCAAACTGTCTTTGCGCTTTTGTGCTTGAGGTATATTATTGATAAAATCCTCAGCACTGTCGGTAGTGGGTTTGGTCTTATTATCAGCCAGCTTGGTTTTCTTTTCAGCCATGGTAGATCATTTTTATTACCCATACTAATTTATAGATATTACCAATAATATCGAAACAAATATTTGTTACTCCCTATCTCCATTTTGTATCTTTACACCCTCATCAAGACCTTCATCTCGACCCTCACTCGCTTCATTGTGGCCCCCGGAGCCGCAATCTCCTTTTGTTGCTTTAGCAACGTTTACATTTTGGCGAAGCAAAAAAAAGTAGGAAAATATTGGACACAAAATAAGAATAGTCTAACCCAAATGCGACCCTCAAAAATAAATTAAACAGATTCGGGGAGTCCCGAACTCGTTTCGGGGTAACCTTTGAAAAAGCACAACTCATTGATTACCAACTACTCAAACTTCCCTTGTAACCATAAAAAATTTTGAGAAAATGTAACCTTTGCCCACCAATACCGTCATTTCAAACGCAGAGAGAAATCTCCTGAGCATATGCAATCAGCCATCACATTCATCACATTGCCGCATTTATCACATTGCCACATTCTTTACTCATACCCCATCGCAGCCTGCTTCATTCTAAGTGTAGTCTCTTTACCCAGATACTTTTCTATTCTATGTTCTACTAAGTATATCACAGGAGTTAGCACTATAGCCATAGTAAATTTATAAGCATAGTTCACCATACATACAGCCAGTACCCTTTGGTAACTCCAGTCTTTACCTATCTTAAAAGCTATGAACAGTACCACAAAACTATCTACCAACTGAGACACGATAGTACTACCCGTAGCCCTCAGCCACACCTTCTTTTCGCCTGTCACTTTCTTTATCTTATGAAACACCCATACGTCCAATATCTGACTCAGCAGGAAAGCCATCAGGCTACCTACTATTATCCACATACCCTGCCCAAAGATGCTACTGAATGCTGCTTGCATATCGGGTACACCATCTGCTTTTTGGCTACCTATCCAAAAGGATTGCTCTGCGGGTACATGTATAGCCAAGTAGAACATCGGGAACGCATAACTGATAAGCCCCACCGCTATGAATGATATGGTACGCACAGCCTTTGGTCCAAAATATTCATTCACTATATCCGTCATCATGAACTCTAATGGCCATAGCAACACACCACAGGTCAGGGTAAAGGTCAGTCCATCCTCACCAAACAGCGAGAAAGGGTGGGGCGCCATATGGAATACCCGTTCTAGCGAGAACAGCTTACCACCTATACACTCTGCTATCAGGGCATTAGCCACAAAGAAAGATGCCAGAAAGATGAAGAGTCTGGTAGGTTTGTCGCTCAGTATTTTATGTATCATACGCTAAGGATTGGAATATAAAACTATGATACTTGTTTGAAAATTACATAACACCTGAAAGAAATAAAAAGTTGGCACATGCCCAATCATCTATATGATATAAACAATAATGCCAACCCTGATATCATCAAAGCTGGCATTATCCTATTTCAAAAAATATCAAGTCGTTCAGATCACTTCACACGGGTGTGCCCCGAACTCTTAGCATCTGTTTTATCTGCTATGATGACTGTTTTTAATAGTTTATTATTATTAACACCTTTTGTTCCATACCATCCAAAGGCCGAAACAATTCCCCCTGCAACTAAAGCAGCTCCAGCTCCTGTGGAGCCTGATACCACAGCAGCCCCAACTCCAATTAAACCTAAACTTCCATAACCTAATATTCTACTTATGACTCTTGTTTTGCGATATTGTTCCAGCATTTTATACTCAGGTGTATTTATTTGTACCATAGGTTTCAAATTTTTATACGACATGGGCTTTACATCTTTACTATCACCCTTTTGTATAAAGTAGTAATTTTGCACATGAGTTGATGTACCGCCGCCACGACCGTTTGATGATGTGCTGATCTTTGTGTATTTATACATGTTTATTTTTCCGTCTGCTACCTGTTGTGCAAATAGCTTTCTACCTACATTAGCATAGGTAACACCACCTGTAGAATAGAATGCTACATCTTTTGAATTAAAGGAAGTATCTCCTAAAATGACTTTATCCTTTACAAAGACTCCCGTACTTCTAGTGGCGGATGTTCCTGTGAATTTCTCGCCATTCTTTAGTTGTACATAAGGGTCAGAGGGTGTCCGTGTCTCGGGTAGGCTCATTACTCTACAAGATGAGAGGCTCAGTAATAGTAATAAGGTTACGTAAATGGTGTGTTTTTTCATTTTGTGATTTGTTTTTTGGATAAGCAATAAAAATACAAAAGGGAGGCAATTACCCAAATGATTGCAAAAATATTTATAAACAATATTTTATAATTGAAGAGTATACATAATACAACGCTGCCCACTCATAGAGTGGGCAGCGTTCAGTACTTATTTTTGTATGTAATTAGTCTCTATGATATTTTAGCCACATATTCCACAGCATGAAAGCCCATTTATCAGCTTGCTCATCTATCAGCATAGCTGTTGGTTTACCTGCACCATGTCCGGCTTTGGTCTCAATGCGTATAAGGGTAGGGTTGCTACATTTTTGTGCTGCTTGTAGTGCTGCTGCAAACTTGAATGAGTGCGCAGGTACCACACGGTCATCATGGTCACCTGTAGTGATCATGGTAGCAGGGTAGCAAGTACCTTTCTTTACATTATGTACAGGAGAGTAGGCATGCAGATAGTCGAACATCTCTTTGCTATCATTAGCAGTGCCATAGTCATATGCCCATCCTGCACCTGCAGTGAACTTGTGGTAACGCAACATATCCAATACGCCTACAGCCGGGAAACATACGCGGAACAGATCAGGGCGTTGTGTCATACAAGCACCTATCAGCAACCCCCCGTTAGAGCCTCCTGAAATAGCCAGATAGTCTTTTGAGGTATAGCCTTCTTTTATCAGGTATTCTGCTGCAGCTATAAAATCATCAAATACATTTTGCTTATGTTCCTTAGTGCCTGCATTATGCCATTTGTCACCATATTCGCCACCGCCACGTATATTGGCTACAGCGTATATACCGCCATTCTCCATAAACACCAAGTTACTGATACTGAAAGATGGGGTAAGGCTGATATTAAAACCACCGTAGCCATAGAGCATTACAGGGTTTTTGCCATTAAGTTCCATTCCTCTCTTGTGAGTAAGGATCATTGGAATTTTACTACCATCGCGAGAGGTATAGAATACTTGTTCACTCTGATAGTTGCTAGGTTCGAATTTTACGTTTGGTTGTTTATATACTTTCGATTCTCCAGTGGTGATATCATATCTGAAAATGGTAGGAGGATAGATATATGAAGTATAAGAGTAGTACAAGACATGTTCACTGCGTTTGCCACTGAATCCACTTGCTGTACCTAAACCAGGTAAAACGATCTTAGTTTCTCTCTTTCCATCAAGGCTGTATTGGTATACTTTTGATACTGCATCTTTAATGTATTGAGCAAAGAACTTACCACCACATGATGTAACTGTAAGTGGAAATTCTACTTCTGGTATCAGCTCTTCCCAATTCTCAGGCTTAGGATCTTCAGCTTTTACCATTATTAGTTTACGGTTCGGAGCCTTCAGATTTGTAAGGATATAGAGTACGCCTTTTTCTTCATGGATTACTTCATGTTCATTCTCGAAACCATTGATAATCTGTCTGATAGGTGCATTTTTTTCACTCAGATCTTGTACGTATAATTCATTTCCATAAGTAGCTTCTGAGGCAGAGATGATCAAGTATTTTTGATCTTCAGTAACCTCGGCACCTATATATCTGCGAGGGGTTTTGTCTCCACCGAATATCAGTTTATCGCTCTTTTGAGATGTACCTAATTTGTGAAAATATAATTTATGATGTTCTGTTTTGCCTGATAGTTGGCTGCCTTCTTTAGGCTTGTCGTAGCTACTGTAGTAGAAACCTTCGTTGCCAAACCATGCTACCTCGCTGAACTTAATATCATATAATGTGTCTTCTAATTTCTTTTTGGTCTTGGTATCTATGATGATCACTTTGCGCCAGTCTGAGCCACCTTCGGAGATTTGGTAAGCAGCTAGAGAACCATCCTTAGTGAACTGTATGCCAGCCAAAGATGTGGTACCATCTGTGGAGAATTTATTAGGATCTAAGAATACTTCTTCTTCCTCCCCACGACCATGACGGTATAATACTGACTGGTTTTGTAATCCGTTATTTTTATATACATACTTATATTCGCCCTCAATGAATGGAGCCGAAAACTTCTCGTAATTCCATAATTCCGTCAAGCGTTTCTTTATTGCATCGCGATATGGTATCT
>JBAWXE010000141.1:0-5135 GCA_037144255.1 Bacteroidota bacterium
TACCGACTTAAACGTCTTCATATGCTTTCCAACACCATTAAACGCCAATTTCTTTTCATTGATAAAATAAGCGGATAAGGAATCAATTAACCTTTGGTCCAAATCCGTAAAGTAGTATTTGCGTCTCTGCTTGTCTTGAAATTCAATGAAGTGCTTTTTACAGGTTTCATAGGTGGCAATAGTTCCGCTCATAATTGCCTTTCCATCTTGCCCCAACCGCCTTTTATTACGGCTGTCATCAATAAAAGTTTGGAAAAAATCTGCAATTAATACACGAGTTTCTTTTTTGGGTGCCAATACCTTATCAACCTGTTCACCCAGATGCTTGGCATAGACTGTCTTTTTTAATAGTTCTGCTGGCACCTTAACATTCGGTGTTCTTTTCTGCAATGTAAGGTGTGTTTCTCTGATGAGTTTCTCATAATCATACAGTTGATCCTTGAGGCCGTAGTTCTCTGGTATATCCTTTGGTTTGCTGGCACCATTTTTACTAACCCAATCGTTAGAATGAACACTTAATTTGGGGTAAAGTATGGCAGTTTGATTCTGATACCTTACTGTAAAGTATATGGCTTTGCGTCCTTTCCCGTTGTTCGGTTGTCTGAGTAGAGGTCGAATATTAATCATTTGCTTGTTTTTTTGTTTAGTAAGTTTATTAATTCAGTTTCGTTTATGCGGTAAACACCATTCAAGTAAGTAGCATGTAACTTCTTTGTTTTGATGTATTTCGTAACCGTGTTAGGGGAACATTTCAACACGGCTGATGCTTCATTTCTAGTATATAGTTTCAAACTGCCATCAGATTTTCGGCCATAGTAAGGAGAATTTTGTGATTCATGGAATCTAGTGAGCGTTTCAAGAATAAGTATGATTAACTCTTCTCTGCTCATACCGAAAAATGAATGTGAATGTTCCATTTTATTGAAATTGATAATTTGAGTTGTTATTTGAATAGGCAATAAGATTCCTTATCAGTGGGCGATGCCACCAATAGACAATGTTTATATTTTATGTATTTGATTTAGGTTGGTCTTAAACGAAGAGCAGTAATGGTAACTTCTATACTTAGAATTACAAGCTCGTTAAGAGTTAATATTGTCGGTTTCATGTTATAGGATTTATGCTGCATGTTGATTTTCTTTATTGTTATTAGAATTGAAAGGAATTGTATTCCCGGTTTGTGATAAATCAGGAAAATCAAGGTTTAGATTTGCAACAGAAGCTCTTACATAAAGTGGATTTATCTCAAAACCATGATAAGTGATTCCCATATTAGCATATAATGCAGCTTTTGCAGTATTTCCACACCCATTGTACAAATCAACAATGTGGCTATTTTCTCTGCATGAGTTTTTAATACACATGTATGGAATTTCAGGGGGGTAGGTAGAGCCATGTTCCAAATAAAATCCTTCAAGTTTACATGCCTCTCTCAATTTCAATGTATTCGCAGGACTTGTAGTAACAATACCAGATTTAAGATTCATAAAAGAACTAAGCTTAATTCCATTACCATTACCAATCTTACTGTTTTCAAAACCAATACCTTCTAATTCGCTCAGCCATGTAAAATCATTATAGGGCTTGATATATGGCGTTCTATTCAAACTGAATTTCATTAAATATTCAATATTTCTGAGAGTTCGATTACCAGTATTCGGTTGTGCAGATGTCTTATGCCAATAAATCAAATCGTCGAGTAAAAAACCTGCCTCAATCATACAAAGCATAAATCGTTCAGGTGCTAATGAGTATGTATTGCTTTCAAATCTTGCAGTATATAACCCATTAATTCGAGCTTCCAAACAAGCTGATGGAACAGCTGTTGATGGTGCATATTCCATATCTAGGTTGGTTCCATCCCAATGCCATTTATGAGGATCTGGATTGGGGTTTGGATTTGAATCATATACTAAACCAGCATCATTTGAAGAAAAATTACCTCCAGATATATAATTTGAATTTGAACCGTATAAATTATCAGTAATATCTAACCAACAATAATTAGCAGGAGTAGGTGAAGTACATTGTGTTGGTGTCATTATCGATGTGCAATTACTTATTTTGTATAGGCGTGCAGGAAGTGGCGGAAATGTTCCATCTCTGGCAACAAAAGTCATTATACTAATACCAACTACCCCGACTATAGTAGTGGCAACTCTATTTATATAGAAGGTGGCGCTTTGAATATCAGAAATACCATTGTAGATACTTTTGCTAATGGTTATAGAGCTATTAGTGGCAATAGAACACAATGCACCATACGCAGCAGTCTCTTACCCGGCCCTTTCCCTCTTGGTGCTATAGATAGTGGCGGCAATCTGTTGAATGCCAACCCCCTATTTGTAGATACTGCCAATAACAATTGTAGCCTCATGCCATTAAGCCCTGCAATCAATACTGGCAACAACTCTTTGCACGACCCTACCATCTTTACAGACCTTGCCGGTTTAGGCCGTATCTCAGGTGGCACTATAGATATGGGTGCTTTCGAACATCAATTCGGAATAGGCGTAGCACCTTTATCTCTTATACCCGATAATATCAAAGTATACCCCAACCCTGCTGCCAACACCGTTACCTTTAGTTACGATGCACCTAATACTACAGGCAACCTCTTACTCACTGTAAATAATATCTTCGGGCAAACCATACAGCAATTCCCACTCACTTCTAAAGCAGGCCAGCTACAATGGAACACATCCACTTTAGCCGATGGCCTCTATATCTATACCCTCACAGATCAAAACAATGTATTGCAAATTGGCAAACTAGTGATCAGTAAATAGAGCCTATCATGCTATTGATTTTTTTCAAAAGCAAGCAGTTACATTCATTTGTAACTGCCTTCTTATACCTGACTAGAATTGAATTCTATAAATGAAATTAGGAAATATGCCTAACTGATAAGTAGTATTGATAGACTTACTACCATTATCATATGTCTGTGAGAATATATTTTGATGATTGGTAACATTTTGAATGTCTAAGGAAAAGGATTGTGATATCTTCCTATTCTTGCTATTCAATACATATCCTACTTTAATATCCAATCTTGAATAGTTAGCATATCTGCTACTGTAAACATATGCATCTCCTTTCAACTGTTCATTATTCATCGTTTGCGATGCCTGCAAATCAATAGGAGTATAATATCTCCCTCCTGCATTTGTGAACTTTAGATCTGTAGATATCTTATTCCTTCTTTCTTTACCCACACTGAATTCCTTACCCATCAATATGTTATAAACATACTTCCCGTTGAATGCAGTATTGTGTTCTACGCCATCACTACCTTTATATTTAGATTCATAAATGGATGAAGTAAATAAACCGTAATAACCCCTACTGAAAAATTTCTCAATAGTTAATTCCACGCCATAGTTTGTACCAATCCCTCTATTTACCAAGTTATTATCCAGATCAGGTTTAAAGCTGGCTCCTGTATTCAATATAGAATAACTGCTTGAAAAAGAATCCACTGGTACATCATATAAATACTGGTAATACACTTCCGCTTTCAAGCGCCAATCTTTGAATGGTTGCATATCATAACCCAATACATAATGCTGGCTTTTAGTAAATCCTAGATTTTTATTATTGTCATTATATACGCCTTTTGCACTTTCTGTTTGGTTATAATAAATATTGATAGGCTGCATTTGTGAATGTAAACCCACGCCTAAGCTAAGACTGCTTTTACTGCTAAGGTCATACTTCATACCTATTCTTGGTTCTATAGAAAACGAGGCAGTATTTAAAGTCAGCTTTTGTGTATGCATCCCTGCATTCAATGTCAACTTTTCACTGATGCTATATTTTGCATGTGCATATCCTTGTATCAGTTGTGTATAGCTATTATTATCCCATATTTGTTTCCATTCCGGTATATTCCTTCTGGTTCTGTAATAAAGATCCAGATTCATCAATTCATCTTGTACTCCTACTTTAATGAATAATCTTGAGTTAACTTTCAAGTTATAATTGGTATTGAAATTATAAGATGTCTTGGTCACCTTTTCCTCCTCCTGCATTTGGCTTACTCCTGCGGAATCACCCGACGACTGTGTTTGAGTATTTTTAGAATAGTTGATACCAATGGATGTACTTATATACGACCTGCTGTTTAAAGTCTTGATATGCTTCAATCCTACAATGCCAATTCTACTTGTAAGATCTGTATTATCTCTAGTAGAGTACAAAGATTTTGTAGCACCGCCTTCTATAGCTATGCTACTTGCTGCCAGTATACCAAACAAGCTAAATGTACCATACTTTGTATTGCCACTATTCACTTTAAAAGATAGGTCCTGATAAGAAGGGGTAGATGGTGTACCAATATTGATACCCACTGCTTGTGCAAGCCCTGCTAGCGAATATCTGTATCCTAATAGATAAGATGATCCATTACCCTTTTTTATAGGCCCTTCAGATATTGCTTCTATCCCTGTTATCACACCAAACTGTATTGTATTCTCTCTTTTTTCAGTATTACCACTTCTAAATCCTAAATCAAATATCCCTGCAGTCGCATTCCCATATTCGGCAGGAAATGCCGAAGTGAAAAAATCCGAACTCTTCAGCATATTCGTATTCAGTGCACTCACAGCACCACCGGTTGTACCTACTGTAGCAAAATGATTAGGGTTAGTAACATCCATACCATCTATGCGCCATAACACTCCTAATGGCGAATTACCTCTTATTACTATATCGTTTCTTGAATCGTCAGGTGCACTCACACCTGCAAAATTTGCCGCAAGCCTTGCAGGATCGCTCCTACCACCCGCATACCTATTTACCTCTTCCATCGAAAACGTTCGTGCACTCACCGTAGCTAGCCTATTGATAGCGTTTGCTTTATTAGATGCCTTTACTACCACCTCTTTCAATCTTTTAAAATTCTCTTCCATACTAATGTCTAATATCATTTCCTTTCCGGACATGATAACAACATTGGATATCATGGCGTCCTTGTAACCATCATAAGTTACTTTTACATCATACCTGCCTGGCGCTATATTCTTCATCACATATTTGCCTGTGGTATCAGTCTGTGTGTTATTGATATTTTCACCTCCGCTTATATTTATTACTGCTCCTATAATGGGTGCTTGGGATAGTTTGTCTAATAT
>JBAWXE010000142.1:0-5118 GCA_037144255.1 Bacteroidota bacterium
GTGCTACTATGATATTAATAAATATCTTCATGATGTCAGCCATTGATCAAGTGAAAAATTTGTATTCTTGAATTGTAGGTATCTGCTACATAGATGTAATTCTTACTATCTATATAAATACCATTGGGCATCCAAAACTCCTCTTTTCCTTTTCCCTGCTTACCAAACTGATAAAGAAAATTCCCTGCTTTATCAAATATTTGAACCGCATGGAACAGTGCATCTACTACATAAATATCTCCATAAGAGTCTATGGCTATTCCTTTGGGTCTTGCAAATGTGCCTGACACGTCTCCAACACTGCCAAATGTAGATACAAAAGCTCCTGAATCGTTGAATATCTGGATCCTGAAATTCATAGCATCTACTACATATGCTTCGCCATTCTTATCAATGCATAACGATGTTGGGAAATTGAACTTACCATTCTCTTCTCCTCGCTCTCCTATAGTTTTGATACGTTCTCCCTTAGTATTCAGCACTGCTATACGATGCTCACTGGTTTCTATCACCCATATCTGTTTACTGACAGGGGAATAAGCAATACCCGTAGGTTGTTGTAGTTTCAGCGTGTCATTCAGTAGTCTCAAGTGTTTTTTATCGGCACTGATAACAAATATTTGATTCAGGCGAGAGTCTGTAAACAATAACTCTCCGCCGGGCAAGGAACACATACCCACCAGCGATGTGAAGTAGTTTTCTTTCTTTCTGATACAGTTAGGAATGTCATATTCATTGCCACTAATATCAAAAAGCGTTTGATTGCCCTGATCTAATACTGTTATTTCATTAGGGTTCAATGCAAATATTGAAATGGGTTTCAGTAATTTCCTGCTTTGCTTTTTACCAATAAAGAATTCTACTACTTTATTGAATAGTGGATGTTTTACTTTCTCCGCATCTATTCTTGGATACTGATTCACCCATGTCACGTAGGATGATTCATTCTGCGTTAGGGTCTTGGTTGCTACTTGTGCCACCCCATCTGTAGAAACAAGATCGCAAACAACAAGGAAGATCAATATATAGAATGAATGTTTCAAATCGATGTGGTATTATTTATCATAGTGGCCCTAACTGAATAAATACTTTGGTTCAGACACACTTTTAATGCACATACAAAATTATCGCTACATTCTAAATGAATGAATGATAGTAATCATTTTAGAGAATGACCCCTCTCATATAATTAGTATCCTCAGACTCTTATTTTTGCTTCATAATTGTTTAATTTCACATCAAACAACCGTATATGTATAAAAAGAATATAGCATTGTTGGCAATAGGGCTTTCAGCCATAATGTCTTCATGCGAATCTAAAACTGAGTCATCCACTACTCAAACAAGCTCTCAACAACCGGCTGCGGCCGACCAATCCAACTCGCACAAAGGTACCGTAAAAGAGGTATTACAGACCACTTCTTATACTTACCTGCTACTGGTAGATAACAACAAAGAACAATGGGTAGCAGTACCATCTATGCAGGCCAAAGCAGGTGATACTTATTACTACGAGGGTGGACTACAAATGAACAAATTTGAAAGCAAGGAACTGAAAAGGACTTTTGAGACGGTACTATTCCTTGAAAAAGTAGGTACCGATGCCGCCTCTGCCAAAGTAGCTCCTAAGGGTAGCTCCACAGATACTGCTGCGCCTACTGCTACAGCTGGCACAGAAATGTCGGCACCTACATCGCAACAATATACACGCACACCTCCTGCTATAGAGAAAAAACAAGTGAAAATATCTGCGGTAAAAGGTGGTATCACCATTGGCGAACTCTTTGCCAAGAAAGAATCATTTGCAGGTAAGACCGTAAAGATCAAAGGTGAAGTAACCAAATTTACCCCTGCGGTAATGAATAAGAACTGGGTACATATACAAGATGGTACTGAGGACAAAGGCAAATTTGACCTGGTGATAACTACCGAAAAAGAAGTGAAACTGGGTGACAAAATAATATTTGAAGGTAAAATAGGATTGAATAAAGATCTGGGGTATGGTTATTTCTTCGATGTGATAATGGAAGATGCCAACGTAATAAAATAATCCTCAAAATAGCTAGTAGTGTGATTTTGCCCAAGGGGGCTGTGGTTCTTCACAGCCCCCTTGGTTTTATTATTGTTTCACTATCTTTATTATATGCTGTCCTTCGCTATCTCTCACTTGCAGCAGATACATACCTGCCGGATATTCTGCCATAGCAATACCATTCCCTCCCACATATAGTTTACCCTCTTGCATAGTAGCACCCACTACATTCAGTATTCTATAAGTCACATTTTCTTGTACCCCATCTATATGCAGCACATCGTTTGTAGGATTAGGATATACTTGTATAGCACTGGTAGTAATACTGTTTATTCCATTGGGTTCTACCTGCACTATGAATTGAGTAGATATTGTGGAGTCATAACAACCCACATCTGTAGAAACTATCTTAGCTGTAATAGTATCTATTCCGGTTGGTTTATTGTAAGTCACTGATGGCACTGTTGTAGAATTAAACACTATTCCATGATTCATCCAAGTGATCACATAACTACTACCCGCATTTGTTACAGTTGCATTGATAGTTACAGGGTTTCCCACGGGTGCTAATGTAGTACCTGAAAGACTAATCGTTGGATGTATAATTGGGTTAACTGTAATGTCTATAGTATTACTACTAACTAAAGCTGGACTGGCACAAGTAGCATTACTTGTAAGTGTACACCGTACAGAGTCCAAATTATTAGGAGTATAGGTATAAGTGTTATTATTTGTTCCGGAGTTTACACCATTTTTTATCCATTGGTATGTTGGGCTTATTCCTCCGTTAGTTTGATTGGCTGTAAAGGAGACTTGTGTACCTGCACACACAGTATCATTTGGATTTACTGTTATAGATATAATTGGTGTAACTGTAGGGTTTACTGTCAAGTGAATGCTATTACTATTAGCTGTTGTAGGGCTGGCACAGGCTGCACTACTAGTAAGTACACATCTTACTGAATCAAGATTATTAGGAGTGTAGGTATAGGTACTACTATTTGTACCTGCATTAGTTCCATTCTTTATCCATTGATAGGATGGCGTAGTACCTCCTCCTACTGGGTTAGCGGTGAAAGTGACTGATGTGCCAGCACATACAGTGTCGTTAGGGCTAACAGCTATACTTACGGTTGGTACAATAGTACCACTTACAGTCATGGTAATGATATTGCTATTAGCTGTAGTAGAGCTGGCACAAGCAACATTACTTGTAAGCACACATTTTATAATATCTCCATTATTAGGTGTATAGGTATAGGTACTGATGTTAGTACCCACATTTATACTATTCTTTACCCATTGGTAAGATGGTGTAGCACCACCATTGGTAATAGTAGCTGTAAAAGTGACTGATGTACCTGTACACACTGTACTACTAGGACTAGCTGTGATATTAATCGTAGGTGTAGCAGTAGGATTTACTACCATATTGATAGTATTACTACTTACAGTTGTAGGACTGGCACAAGTAGCATTGCTTGTCAATACACACCTTATAGAATCCAAATTATTAGGCGTATAAGTATAGGTTGTAGAGCTAGTGCCTACGTTTGCTCCATCCTTTATCCATTGGTAAGTAGGTGTTGTACCTCCGTTTGTTATGGTAGCAGTATAGGTTACTGATGTACTTGCACATACTGTATCATTCGGGTTGGGGCTGATACTGATAGTTGGTGTAACAGTAGGATTTACTATCATATTAATAGTATTGCTACTGGCTGTAATGATACCTGCACAGGCATCATTTTTAGAAATGACGCAGCGGATACTATCACCATTAGCAGGTGTATAAGTATACGTAGTACTATTAGTACCTACATTCACTCCATTTTTTATCCATTGATAAGAGGGCGATGTAGCAGAACCTGGTGTAGCAGTGAAAGTAACATTTGTACCTGGACAAATAGTAGTACCTTGATTGGATGCAATATTAATTGTAGGTAAAGTAGCACTCATACATACTTTACGTATTCTGTTGTTCCATGCGTCTGCGATGTATAGATTACCTGCAGTATCTATAACAACATCTGCTGTAGTATATAATTGAGCATTAGTAGCTAGTCCGCCGTCTCCACTATACCCTGCTATACCTGTACCTGCTACTGTAGTAATAATCCCTGTAATCCCGTCAATCCTTCGAACACGGTTGTTAACTTCATCAGCAAAATGGACATTACCAAATTTATCTACATTTAAACGTAAAGGCAAGTTCAATGTAGCCTGTATTGCAGGTCCATTATCACCACCATATCCTGTTATGCCAGTACCTGCTATGGTTGTTATAATTCCTGATGTGGATACTTTACGAATAGTATTACTTGATTCAGTAAAGTATATATTTCCTGCATTATCTAAGGTTAATCCTTGTGGATTGGATATTTGAGCACTTGTGGCAGGTCCATTATCACCAGGTGAATTTACTCCTCCACCTGCTACAGTAGTAATAATACCGGATGATGATACTTTACGGATGCGTTGATTAATAGCATCCGCAATAAAGAAATTACCTGAATGATCCCATGAAACAGAATGAGGACCATGTAACTGAGCTGTAGTAGCAACTATATTATCCCCATTATAGCCCATCACTCCTGTTCCTGCCACAGTAGTAATAATACCATTACTCACCTTACGGATACGATGGCTATTATAATCAGCTATCAATAAATTCCCAAATGAATCTATATCTACGTCTTCGGGAGTACGGAGATCCGCTGACAATGCAGATATATTATCTCCATTATAACCACTTATTCCAGTACCTGCTACAGTAGTAATAATACCTGCTGTTGATATTTTACGAATTTTTTCATTGTTTAAATCTGCAATATACAAATTGCCTAGTGTATCCAAAGCCAAAGCTGCGGGACCATTCAAACCGGCATTTATAGCCAATCCATTGTCCCCATTACTATTACCATTATTAAAACCGACAGGACTATTACCAGCTATTGTTGTAATTATCTGCCCCTTAGCTGTGCTGGCTAATATCACAAAAAGTATAAGGGCTATGAGTTTTTTCATATGAATGAGATATAGTAAAAATAGCAATTTTCATGCCATCTATCATTATATAATTCCCC
>JBAWXE010000143.1:0-5097 GCA_037144255.1 Bacteroidota bacterium
ACTTGATCAGCATCCGATACAACATGGTAATTAGTAACTATATATCCATCTGGCGACACCACTACACCAGAGCCTGAGCCCATCTGTGGTGGTATATAATATTGGCGTGCACCAAACAGATTGCCAAAGAAATCATCTCCGGCTACCACAGTACGTGGTTTGGTAGCAGTTTTAATATGTACTACTGCTTTTACAGAACTCTCAGCAGCTGCAACAAAATCTACGGGCCCTGAAGATTTGATGGGTGCTCCTGAACTTGTCAATGTGGCATAGTTAACCGGCAAACCTGCCTTATGACTACCAGGTAAAGATGCTAGGCCTGACTGATAGTGGCCTGCTACAAAAAGTGTAACTACTGTCGTCAACGAAGCTGTGATAATGACGGGAAATAATTTGGATCTCATAACAGAAACGTTTTTGTTTTTATGTAGTACAAATTTAAAACCACTGCTTATTATAAATTTGTTAAAAACCCATAGCTACAAAGGCTTTAACAATGATTTTATAACAGTTTGTGAAAAGCCGAACTACTGTTCGGTAACATAAACATAATGAACATTTTGACCATTATATTTTACGATTTTCCTGTCTCATTTTACCTGAAATTCCTACCAATATGACAGCCTTTTCATAGGTTTCAGCCTTTATTTATTGTTAGTATTTAATAAATATAAATCATTTTCAATATGCCTATTGAAACAAGCCCTAGATTTTTTTAATTTTTCATATAAAATCCCTACCTTTGCGCACTATTTTAGAAACATAATTTTTATCCATAATTAATAAACCATAACAATGGCAGATTTACGCCTACAGCGCAACTTTGGTATTGCGGCCCACATTGATGCCGGCAAGACTACAATGACAGAACGTATCCTTACTATACCGGTGTGAACCACAAGATCGGTGAGGTGCATGAAGGCGCCGCTACGATGGACTGGATGGCACAGGAACAGGAGCGTGGTATCACGATCACTTCAGCAGCTACTACTTGCTTCTGGAACTACCCTACAGTTCAGGGTAAACCACTTCCGGATACTAAGAAATATAAATTCAACATCATCGATACTCCGGGTCACGTGGATTTTACTATCGAGGTAGAACGTTCATTGCGTGTATTGGATGGTCTAGTAGCTTTGTTCAGCGCCGTTGATGGTGTAGAACCACAGTCTGAAACCGTTTGGCGTCAGGCTAACCGTTATAAAGTTCCACGTATCGGTTTCGTAAACAAAATGGATCGTGTAGGTGCAGACTTCCTGATGGTTGTTCAGCAAGTAAAAGACATGCTGGGTGCTAAATCAGTACCATTGCAATTACCTATCGGTGCTGAAGATAATTTTAAAGGTATCGTAGATCTGATCACCATGAAGGGTATCATTTGGGAAGATGCTACACAGGGTATGACATATACAGAAATACCTATTCCTGCTGATATGCAAGAAGAAGCTGACTTCTGGCGTGCACATCTGGTAGAAGCAGTAGCAGAATACGATGATAAGCTGATGGAGAAATTCTTTGAAGATCCTAATAGCATATCAGAAGATGAAATACATATTGCAGTACGTAAGGCTTGCCTTGACCTGAGCATTGTACCAATGCTTTGCGGTTCTGCATACAAGAATAAAGGTGTACAAGTAGCGCTTGATTGCGTTATCCGTTACCTGCCTGGTCCAATGGACGTAGCTGCTATCACAGGTACAGATCCTGATTCTGGCGAAGAGATCATTCGTAAACCGGATGCAAAAGAACCTTTCGCTGCTTTGGCATTCAAGATCATGACCGATCCTTTCGTAGGTCGTCTGGCGTTCTTCCGTTGCTATTCAGGTCATCTGGATGCTGGCTCTTATGTACTGAACATGCGTTCTGGTAAGAACGAGCGTATCAGTCGTATCATGCAGATGCACGCTAACAAACAAAACCCTATCGATTTCATCGAAGCTGGTGATATTGGTGCAGCTGTTGGTTTCAAAGAAATCAAGACAGGTGATACATTATGCGACGAGAAACATCCTATCGTTCTGGAGAACATGTTCATTCCGGAACCGGTTATCTCTATTGCTGTTGAGCCTAAAACTCAGGCAGATGTAGATAAAATGGGTATGGCAATCGCTAAGTTAGTAGAAGAAGATCCTACATTGCGTGTTAAAACTGATGAAGATACCGGCCAAACCATCCTTAGTGGTATGGGTGAATTACACCTTGAGATCATCGTTGACCGTATGCGTCGTGAGTTCAAAGTAGAAATTAACCAAGGTGCTCCTCAGGTTGCTTACAAAGAAGCTTTCACTCTGAAGATAGAACACCGTGAAGTATACAAGAAACAAACAGGTGGTCGTGGTAAGTTCGCAGATGTTTATTTTGAATTAGGCCCTGCTGACGAGGAATTCTTGAAAGAAGGTAAAGGTAACTTCCAGTTTGTAAATGAAATATTTGGTGGATCTATTCCTCGTGAATTCATTCCTTCTATCCAGAAAGGTTTTGAAAACTCTATGGGTACAGGTGCATTAGCCGGTTTCCCTGTAGAAAGCATGAGAGTACGTGTATTTGATGGTTCTTACCACCAAGTCGATTCAGACTCAATGTCTTTCGAATTATGTGCTAGATCTGGTTTCCGCGAAGCTGGTAAAAAAGCTAAGCCGGTATTACTGGAACCTATCATGAAAGTTGAAGTTACTACCCCTGATCAATACATGGGTGATGTAACTGGTGACTTGAACCGTCGTCGTGCCATATTAGAAGGTATGGATAGCAAACATAACGCACAGATCATCAAGGCTAAGGTTCCATTGAGCGAAATGTTCGGTTATGTAACTCAATTACGTTCATTATCTTCCGGTCGTGCTACTTCAGTAATGGAGTTCAGCCACTACTCTCCTGCTCCTCGTAACATCGAAGAAGAAGTGGTAGCAAAAACAAAAGGTAAAGTAAGCGCGTAATTGTAGCGCAAACTATAAGTAATAAAAAATGCCTCATCAGTTGATGAGGCATTTTTTCATTAATCACTTCTAAGCAAAAAAATAACCCTCACATAGTGACGGTTATTCAATATAGTAAAGCAATGAAATGTTATTTTGTAAGTGTTCTGAACACATCTTCCAGCGATTGTGTTTCTTTTTGTAAGGAACTGATATTGATATCCTTATCCAATGCCAGTTGCATTACCTCTTTCCTTAGTTCTTCAGGGCTATCGGTAAACAATTTCCAGCGTCCCTGTCCTAAGTCCTGATAATTCTTGGTATACCTCAAGGCCTTCCATATCTGCGCATCTACAGTACTTTCAAATACTACGATCAATGCACCTTGCGAACTGCTTTGTTTCAGTTTCTCAATAGCATCATCTGCAACTATCTTACCATTACTAATGATGATGACCCTACTACACATTGCTTGCACTTCTTGCATAATATGAGTAGAAAGTAAAACAGTCTTTTCTTTACCTATTCTTAGTACCAACTCTCTGATCTCCACTATCTGATTAGGATCCAAACCCGATGTAGGTTCATCTAATACCAATACTTCCGGATTATGAAGCATGGCTTGTGCTAAGCCTACACGCTGTTTATAACCTTTTGATAAGGCACTGATCTTCTTATGGCTCTCTTTACCTAATCCGGTAAGTGATATCATTTCATCTATTCTTGCTTTCGACTCCTTACCCAGCTGATGTATACCCGCACAAAATTCCAGATATTCACGTACATACATATCAAAATACAGAGGATTGGCCTCAGGCAAATAACCTATACGTTTACGTACATCCATTGGATGTAACTGTACATCAAAATTGCAAACTGTAGCAGTGCCACTTGTTGGAGGAAGATAACCGGTGATCATCTTCATTGTAGTAGATTTACCGGCACCATTAGGTCCTAAGAAGCCTACTATTTCTCCCTTTTTAAGTTCAAAAGAGATATTATCTACCGCTTTCTGAGTTCCGTATATTTTAGTAAGTGAGCTTACACTAATTGACATAAGGCAAAGCTAATGATTTTGACATGTACTTATAAAAATGAGGGCACAAAAAAGCCGGATAACATATCCGGCTTTCATATGTAATATTATGAGCTCTATTGTTTGAAACCAATAAAGCTAGAGTGTGTAAGAGTAGAACTACTAGTTGTAACATCAGGATTTTCTGTAATAGAGATAACTAATCTATTATACTGATTATTGATATTTGCAGAAATCGATTTACTGTAGTTACCATTTGTAATAGGATTGAAATTGATAGATACTGTACGTACTGTACCATATACGGTATCTCTTACAACACTGCTTATGCCGGTGCTATGTGAGTATGAAATACCTACATAGTCAGGATCTGTTTGCATGAATACATGTATTGTATCACTAATGGTAGGAAAACCATCTGTAGACATATCACCAATAAATGTACCGATAAAACGATCTGCGATCTTGTTTTCACACTGAGGGCCATCGAAAGCAGACGGGCAATGACAGAAATTATCTGAACAAGCACCACCGTTGATACATTTCAGGTCGGCACAACTGTCTTTTGGAGCACAAGCCGTATATAAAACTGTACTACAAAGGCAAAAGAATGCAAAAGATGTAACTAAAGTATGTTTCCAAAACTTCATGAAGTAGCTGATTTAACGCCCTAAAATACGAAAAATATTGAGCTTGTAAAGTACTTTCTTATATTTTTACTGCTGAAATGAGTCCCAGCCTTGTGCTGTTATCATGTGCTTACTACCTGCTTTAGTCAATAAATGGGCTTTTTCGACGGCATCTGTAATATAACCTATCACACTTATCTGCTCATTTTTTACCACTTTTTCGTAGTCTTCTTGCTTTACTGTGAACAGTAATTCATAGTCCTCACCACCACTCAATGCACAGGTAACAGGTACCATCCCAAACTCCATTGCCATTTCTATTGCCTCCTCATGAATAGGTATTTTTTCTTCATATATCACGCATCCCACATTGCTTTGGGTACAAATATGCAATGCTTCAGAACTGAGCCCATCACTTATATCTATCATAGATGTTGGGGTGATATCATTCTCCTGAAGCCAAGTGGTAATGTCTGCCCTAGGCTCAGGTTTTAAAATACGACCTACTATGTATGCC
>JBAWXE010000144.1:0-5070 GCA_037144255.1 Bacteroidota bacterium
CATTTAAGGACGGCAAAGGTATATTTTTTTCTCAATTTGCAAATTGATGACAATCTTTAATAATAACAAAGCTTATAACAGGTTTATACGTCTTATAAATATCCTCATATTAATATTTAATAAAACGTTCACCAAATTGTCATTATTTTTATGTTTGCTTATAAGAATGGAATTATCATGGGAAAAGAAAAGAAAGCGACATTACTGGTAGCTGAAGACGAAGAAAGCCTGCGTGAGGCACTAAAGCTGAACCTGGAACTGGAAGGATATGAAGTAGCCACTGTAGATAATGGACCTGCTGTACTGAAAATGGTCAAGAATGAATATTTTGACCTGATCATACTAGATATTATGCTACCTGAAATGGATGGCATTACCGTATGTGAGACCATACGTATGCAGCATAATGATGTACCTATTCTTTTCCTTTCTGCCAGAAACTCAGGTGCAGACCGTGTGAGAGGACTGAAAAAAGGAGGGGATGATTACCTGACCAAGCCTTTCAATCTGGAAGAACTGCTGTTGCGCGTAGAAAAACTGATACGTACCAGTAAAAAAATAAAAGAGCCACAGGCTGTTAACGAGATATACGAGTTTGCCGGTGGCAAAATAGACTTTGCCGCCCATGAATGTACCGACAAAAAAGGTACTGTACAGGAACTGAGCAAAAAAGAAGCTGCGCTACTGAAACTCTTAATAGAACATGAAGGGGAAGTAGTATCTCGTGAACAAATACTGCAAATAGTATGGGGATATAATGTATACCCTACTACGCGTACCATAGATAATTTTATTTTGAACTTTCGTAAGTATTTCGAGAAAGATACCAGAGAGCCAAAGCATTTTCACTCTATCAGAGGAATAGGTTACAAATTCACTGCTAAATAGTTACCACTGCAGCTCAGGATCCTCGTCCGTATTGACTTTTCGGGAATTAAGGCGGCTTTGTATCTTTTGTAATTGCCTATCGTAAATGAGGCGGGCTATGTTGCGTGCTGCCTCGTCATTATGCATCACCATATTCAGTTTTTTCTCTGAAATGTCCAGTCGATACATAAGCTGAAAAAAAGTTTCAGGACCTTTTTCTATGAGTGTCACTACCCTATGTTCCAGGTTTTGAAGGATGGCCTCTTCAGAAATGATATCCGGAACAACCAAGCCCCATTCTTCATGAAGCTCATTGACCAGTAGATCTTTTTCTGAAGAAGCCATATCCAATATTGTTTAGAACATCTTGATCTTATCTATTACTAATTGTTTCACATCTGCCATAGGTATACGCTCCTGTAACATGCTATCGCGATAACGGATAGTGACCGTATGATCTTCTATGGTTTGATGATCGATGGTAATACAGAAAGGAGTACCTATTGCATCCTGACGACGGTAACGTTTACCTATAGTATCTTTCTCTTCGTAGAAACATTTGAAATAAGGCTTGCACTCATCCATCAGTTGACGAGCTATCTCAGGCAAACCATCTTTTTTGGTCAGTGGTAATACTGCCAGCTTGATAGGTGCCAACATAGGAGGAAATTTCAATACTGAGCGACTATCCTGCTTATCGGCAGTGCTCAGGTCTTGTTCTTCGTATGCCTCGCTGAGTATCATCATCACTGTACGATCCAAGCCTATGGATGTTTCTATCACATAAGGGATATAGTGTTGATTGATCTCAGTATCGAAATAAGTTAGTTTTTTACCGCTGTATTGTTGATGGCTTTTCAGATCGAAATCTGTACGGCTATGAATACCTTCTACCTCTTTAAAACCCATTGGGAAATCGTATTCTATATCGCAAGCAGCATCGGCATAATGTGCCAATTTTACATGATCATGAAAACGATAATGCTCTGAAGGGATACCCAGGCTCAGATGCCATTTCATACGGGCATCTTTCCAGAATTCGTACCATTCTTTTTGTGTACCGGGGCGAACGAAGAATTGCATTTCCATTTGCTCGAATTCACGCATACGGAATATAAAACCACGCGCTACTATCTCGTTACGGAAAGCCTTACCTGTCTGTGCAATACCGAATGGTATCTTCATACGGCCTGTCTTCTGCACGTTCAGGAAGTTAACAAAAATACCTTGTGCAGTTTCAGGGCGCAGGTATATTTCATTAGCTTCTTCAGCCACAGAACCTACTTGTGTAGAGAACATGAGGTTGAACTGACGTACTTCTGTCCAGTTGCAAGTACCGCTGATAGCGCACTTGATCTTGTTATCTTCTATGAGTTTTTTGAGACCATCAAAATTGTCATTCGCCAATAAAATATCTAGCTGTTGTTCTATTTCAAGTGCTTTTTTATAACTCTCATGATTTACAATTTCTGGAATACTCGTTCCTACAAAATGTCCATCATTTAAAAACTCAAACTCCCCTTCGAGCCTTCCACTATATTCCTCATCTGCTACTTTCTTCAAATCAGAAATATAACCCTCTATCAGATGATCTACACGATAGCGTTTTTGGCTATCCTTGTTATCTATCATCGGGTCGCTGAAATTATCAACGTGGCCGCTGGCTTTCCATACAGTTGGGTGCATAAATATCGCAGCATCTATACCCACAATATTCTCATGCATTTGGGTCATGGTCTTCCACCAATAATCCCTGATATTTCTTTTCAGTTCTACTCCGTATTGTCCGTAATCGTACACAGCACTTAGGCCATCGTATATTTCGCTGGACTGGAATATAAAACCATACTCCTTACAATGTGCAATAATGTTTTGCAGCTTATTATCATTTGCCATAACGTGGGCAAAAATAGGTAAAAACCCCCTTGCCCCCTAAAGAGTACCTGAATTTCTATAAGAGGCAAAAAGGGTTGTATATTAGAGGTAGTATAAAAAAAGCTTCTATGAAAAAAATACTATTAGCATTACTCTGCATAATAAGTGTGCATACTGCTTTTTCTGAAAATAAAGATGAGGCGGCCATCCGAAAAATGCTGAATGCACAGGTAGAACACTGGAATAATGGATATATAGAAGGCTATATGAAAGGCTATTGGGAAAGTGATAGCCTGCTGTTCATAGGGTCTAAAGGGCCTCGATACGGATATGAGGCCACACTGAAAAGATATAAGGAGGCCTACCCTGATACCGACCATATGGGTAAACTGACCTCTACTGTGACCGGTATGCAAAAGCTTTCTCCGGAATATTACTTTATAGTGGGTACATGGGCCCTGCAAAGAAAGGTAGGTGATGTATCGGGGTCGTATACGCTACTATTGCGAAAAATAAAAGGGAATTGGCTGATCGTATGCGATCATAGCTCATAAATAGAAAAGGGATGCAATGCATCCCTTTTCTATTTATGTTATCGTAACTCTTATTTGTTCATAGTAGCCAAGAACTCTTCATTGCTTTTAGTACCTTTCATTTGTTGTAGTAAGAAGTGCATTGCCTCATCAGTATTCATATCTGCGATATGATTGCGCAGCAACCACATCTTATTTTGTACATCCTTATCCAACAACAAGTCATCGCGACGAGTAGAAGATGAAGTAATATCTATAGCAGGGAAAATACGCTTGTTAGATAGTTTACGATCCAGTTGCAATTCCATATTACCGGTACCCTTGAATTCTTCAAAGATCACTTCATCCATCTTAGAACCTGTATCTACAAGGGCTGTAGCAAGTATGGTCAATGAACCACCATTTTCTATTTTACGAGCAGCACCAAAGAATTGCTTAGGTTTTTGCATAGCGTTGGCTTCCACACCACCACTTAATACTTTACCGCTGGCAGGTGCTACAGTATTGTGCGCGCGAGCCAAACGTGTGATGGAATCGAGTAGTATTACCACATCATGACCTACCTCTACCAGACGTTTAGCTTTCTGCAATGCTATGGCAGAAACCTTTACATGTTTATCAGCCGGCTCATCGAATGTAGAAGCTATCACCTCTGCACGTACACTACGTTGCATATCGGTTACCTCTTCCGGACGCTCATCTATCAATACTACCATCAGGTAACACTCAGGGTGATTGAGAGCAATAGCATTAGCTACTTCTTTCAACAACATGGTCTTACCAGTCTTAGGTTGCGACACTATCAAACCACGCTGTCCCTTACCAATAGGGGTGAACAGGTCCATGATACGTGTACTATAGTTGCTCATGGTAGAGCATAAGTTCAATTTTTCAAATGGGAATAAAGGGGTAAGATAATCGAAAGGTACACGATCACGTATTTCGTCCGGCAGGCGACCATTGATGGTCTCTACCTTTAATAAGGCAAAATACTTTTCACCTTCTTTTGGCGGGCGCACGCTACCACGTACAGTATCACCGGTCTTTAAACCAAATAATTTTATCTGAGATGGAGATACATAAATATCATCCGGAGAACTTAAATAATTATAATCACTGCTACGCAAGAAACCGTAACCATCCTGCATCATTTCCAACACACCTTCACTCACCACTACACCATCAAATTCTACATTGAAATTACCATGTTGCGGTTGTTCGCGACGTGGGCGTGGAAGTGGATGTGGTGCCGGCTTACCAGCCTCTGCAGTAGCTGCAGGTTGTTGCGGTTGTTCGTGAGTTATCTCAGATGTCACAGGCTCTGCAGCAGGTGTCATATCTGGGGCCACATTTACCGTTTCGTTAGTAACGGCAGGTGTAGCATCTGCCCATTCTGATGGCACTACCCTATCAGGCATAGTCGGTTGTTCTTCAACAATTGCTTCTGTTTTAGGTTTACGTCCACGGCGTTTTTTAGTATCGTCAGCATCATCTACTGGTTCAGCAGCAGGAGTTTCTTTTACAGGCTCGGTAGATTCAGGTACATAATTGAAATCTGCTTTGGGTTTGCGTCCTCTGCGTTTTTTAGCATCATCAGTAACCTCAGGGCTAGTAGTGCCTGCAGTTGCCTGCTTATCTAATATTTGGTACACCAGCTTCTGCTTATCAAGAGAACCTGCATTTTCGATTTTAAGGTGTTCTGCTACGTCTATCAGCTCGGGGAGGAGCATGTCATTCAATTGCAAAATGTCGTAAGGCATGCGATTTTTTTTCTAAAAGAATAATTTATTGATCC
>JBAWXE010000145.1:0-5023 GCA_037144255.1 Bacteroidota bacterium
ATACTCTTAGTTGCAATAAAGATGCACGAGCAGCATAGCCGCCTGGGACTACTTTGTCGTTAGTATTGGGTATTGCAGTCCAAGTTGGGGAAAATCCACTAAGCGGGTATTCAAAGAAGCCTGCTTTCCAAATCCCCGAGCCTGAAAAATCAGGTAAAACTCCTATCGCATATAGTTTATTACTTTCTTCAGAAGTAGATAAGTAAAATGCAGCCGTATTTGTGGGATTCGAAGTATTAAAAACACTATTAGTATTTGTAAATGTTAATGTTTGTCCTGTTCCAACGTCTGTTATTGTAATATTCATGGCAGAAATATTATGCCAATCAGTAAACGTATTTGGAACAGCAACTGATGATTCCCATATAGTAGCAGACATTGCGAATTGACCGCTTTGAGTATATGTAGAAATGAAAAATCGTCCATTTACATCGTTAGGAGCAAAAGCAATACTATTAAAGGATGAAATAACATCGACTTGATTTTGTAACGTAAAATAGCCAGTTGGCCATATACTAATATCAGGTGTTATATTAATCCAAGGACTTGAAGATAGCGTGTTATCTTTTACATATACGCGTGTTCCGGAACACGCATATATGTAATGTCCATCAGGTGAAAATTTTACTAATTGAAAATATTTATACAAATTACCATCAGGAGCTATTTGATTCCATGTTGATCCTCCATCTGTACTTTCTAACAATGAGATTCCGGATGTTCCTAATACTATATGGTTATATGGAGGACCTGAACTTTCATCGACTGCAATAGAAGTAATTCCAGTTATTCCATTAGCAATAGGAGCATTATCTGTTATTGGTTCAGACCATGTTGCTCCTCCATCTATTGATTTAAATAAACCTCCGGCAGTTCCAGCTAATATTGTATTTCCAGTAACATCAGAAGGGTCTGCCCATACAGCATCGACTCTACCAATCGCTTGACGTGAAAGATTTGAAGGTCCAACAGTATGCCAATTACCTGTAAAATTACTACTAGGAGGACACATGCCGGCTGCCCTAGCTGCCATTGCAGCTGATAGTCGTTGCATATATTGAGTAAACATGTTACCAGTAGAGTCGCTAGATGTAGAATCATTTATACCAACACGACTAGCCCATATTGTTTCAAAAGCTTTTAATTCTTCTAGGGTGCCATTTTCTACAGTATCTGTACTGTCCACAGAATTATTTATATGAGACATTATGTCTTTAAATGTTACTCCTGGTTGATTAATATTAAAGGAATCTATTTGAGTAGGTAATGAAAAAGGCAATGACATTTGTCCGTAAGCAGATGTATAGACAAATCCTGAAATTGCAAAAGCTACGAGAATAAAAAAAGTTAGTTTCATAATATTAAGTTTATTGTTTGAAAATGTTTTCCTAATAGGTGACGAGTTTTTCCTGTAATTTATTACCGTCAATGTTTTGCCATCGAATTACATAAGAACCTTTTGTCCAGCCTTTTACATTTATATCAAGGTAGTCTGTATGAGGTTCCAAAATCTGATGAAATATTTCTTTACCTGAAATATCAGTAATTGAGATAATGCTAGAATTATCGCTAATAGGAAATTCTATCCTCACTTTACCTTTTGTTGGATTAGGGGATAAATGCAATTTTGGACTAGGCAAAACAATTGGCAATATTGATGCTGGCCAATAATCCATATAAGTAAGAAAAATATCTCCCTCACCATGAAAAGGAGAGCAAACACCTTCAGTAAATGGTGTTACAGTAGCATCAGTAAAGCCTGAAAATAAAAACATGTTTTTAAATGACACTACAGAGCCTGCTGATTCATACTTCACAGAACCAAATATTTTATTAGCCCTTTCATCTCCACCTTTACTAATATCAAATGCCCATGCATCCTGTTGATTGATATGCGGTGCAGGTGGGTTTGTGCCATCAATTGTGGTGCCTAATATTACATATCCACTATCATGTCCTTTTGTGATACTTATTCCAAGATCATCAGAATAGTCACCATAACATTTTGCCCATTTCAGAATACCGTTTCTATCAGTTTTCATGACACACATATCTGAACCTCCACCATGAAAATTAGAAACAAAATAATCTACTGAGGCTGAACTTCCTACCATGAGGATACAACTATCCCGATTATCCCAAAAAGCATTATATGCCCACTCGTTATGAGAACCACCATAACTATGTGCCCATAATATATTACCTGATGTATCTAGCTTAAATAAATAATAATCAGAACCAGTATTTACCCCTGGATGCCAGCTACTGTCTATACAATCATGATCAGATGTAACAGCGGCACTTGCAAAATAATAACTACCATTAGCAGAAAAAATACTTCCAATGGAACTTTCATCATTAGTACTCCCGATCACTTTTCCCCACTCCTTATTCCCTATACTATCTGTTTTTATAATGAGCCAATCATAAGAAAATGAGCCACCATAATGAACATATGAATCTCCATCCTGACCATTAGTTACACCAAATAAAATTAAACCATTGTCGGGTGTTGTAGCTATAGATATTGCTTGATCACTCTGACTACTTCCATAACATTTCGCCCATAATTTGTTACCTAAACTATCAATTTTTATTAACCATATATCATCAGCGCCTTTCAGTCCAACCACATCACCATCTGTAGATATTGTGGTTGCAAGAACTGCATATCCTCCATCATTAGTTTGGCAAGCGCTCAAAGCAATATCATTTAATGTACCACCATATACTTTTACCCAACTAACGTTTTTGTTACTATCTAATTTGCATATATATACATTTAATGAAGAATCTGTAATGCCGAGTGGGACGTCCCCACCACCAGCAGTAACACTAGTTGTGCCACCTACAACTAAAACTCCTCCATCTCTAGTTGATATTGAATAATAACAATTATCACCTCCACTACCTCCTAAAAATCTGGTATGGTTGATATTCAGTTGTTGTGCACTTGTAGAAAAAGAAAATAGAAAAAGAATAGAACTTAGATATTTCATGATAATAATAAGAGTTTAAAGAGATTAAATTGATTTATATACTAAACTAAGAAAAATATTTAACATATGTATCAAGTAAAACAATATTTTTATAAAGTATTTAAAAATCTCAGAATTATATATCTCGAAATTCGGACCTGTCTTCTACATCAGATTTTGTCGTATATTATCTATCTTTCCTATTATTTCCCTATTTATGATTGACCCATCTATCCTCAATGAAGCGGAAACCCGATATAACCTTATCGACCCGATGGTTGCTAAGGCAGGTTGGAATTTATCTGATCGTAGGGAAGTAGCATTCGAGGTTCCTGTAGATGGTTACGATGCTTCTGCTATAAATGGCATTACTGATTATTGCATGTTCAGGGATAATGGTGAAGTATTAGCCGTAATAGAAGCCAAACGAACAAGAAGAGATGCAAGAGTAGGCAAAGAACAATTAAAGCAATATCTCGATAAAATTCAGGCAAAACAATCATTTCGTCCATTTGGGTTTATGTGCAATGGCGAGGATATATGGTTTTGGGATTCTTTGGATTATCCTGAAAGGCAAATTGCAGGATTTTTCACGAAAGACGACTTGGAACGTATTTTATTCCAGAAACAAAATAGAGTAGCATTATCGACAATTACGATAAAAGACTCCATAATTAACCGTTCCTATCAGGTTGAAGCCGTAAGGCGTATAAGCGAACACATCGAGAAACGTAAAAAGCGTAAAGCCCTAATGGTAATGGCAACGGGTACGGGGAAAACCCGAACCACTATGGCATTAATAGATGTGTTTATTAGGGCAAAGCAGGCTCAGAAAATATTATTTCTTGCTGACCGTGATAGCCTTGTTGACCAAGCGATGACCAAGGGCTTTAAGGAACATATTCCCAAAGAAAGCCGAGAACGCATTCGAACTTCTCTGTTAAAAGACGATACAGAACGTACGAAAATTACTGGTGCGAGGATTCTCGTTTCCACTTTGCAAACATTGGAATTATGCTATGAGCAATTTTCACCAGGGCATTTCGATCTTATCGTGTCTGATGAGTGTCATCGGTCTATTTACAATAAATTTTCCGACATTCTTGCATATTTCGATGCGGTACAAATAGGACTCACTGCTACCCCAGCCCATTTTATCGATAGAAACACCTTTAGGTTTTTCGAGTGTGATGGGGCTGCACCTGCATTTCTATATACTTATGACGATGCAGTAAAGCAAGGTTATCTTGCAGACTATAACGTGTATGCTGCACAAACCAAATTTCAGCGTAAGGGAATAAAAGGTGTGGATTTAAGTGAAGCAGAGCAAGAAGAATTAAGGAATAGAGGCATTGACCCTGAAAATATTAATTACGAAGGCACTGACCTTGAAAAAAAGGTCACGAATAAAAATACATTGTATAGACAATGGGAGGAATTTATGACGGTATGTCATAAAGATGCAGGGGGTCAATTACCTGCAAAAACCATTGTCTTTGCCATTACACATAAACATGCCTTACGGCTCGAAGAGGCATTTAACGATATGTACCCTGAACATAAGGGCTTATTGGCTAGAGTGATAACATCGCAAACCGAAAGAAATAAAGACTTATTAAAGCAGTTTGAACTCGAAGAGTTGCCAAGAATTGCCATAAGTGTCGATATGCTGGATACGGGTGTGGATGTGCCCGAAGTAATGAACCTTGCTTTTATGAAGCCTGTGGGCAGTCAGATAAAATTCTGGCAAATGATAGGGCGTGGTACTCGAAGCGATGAGGCCTGTAAACACAAGGAATGGCTTCCTGATGCAAAAAAGGATAATTTCCTGATAGTTGACTATTGGCAAAACTTTGAGCATTTCAATATGATGCCCAAAGATGACAAGGAAGAATCTGCACAGATCCCCATATTGGTGAGCATATTTAATACCCGTATCAATAAATTAAATGAATTGCTAGGCAATCAAAATGGGGATGATGCGATAAATGCCATACAAGAACTACGGGCTGATATCGCTAAGATACCATTGGATTCATTTACCG
>JBAWXE010000146.1:0-4950 GCA_037144255.1 Bacteroidota bacterium
TACAAAAAAAATGATAAATCCTTGCCCGATTCTATGTTTTCTGCACAGGTACCAGCTGGTAGCGTAGATCCTGTAAATGGTGGAGGTAGACTATACCAACAATTGTACGAGCACGTATACACTTTTAGTCATCAATACACCCAAAAGATCCATATTGGTAAGAAATATTCCTTTGATGTCAATCTTGGCAACTATATAGAGTCTAAAAGCAGATCTTTTTCCTCACGTAATATAGGTTATACTCTTGCCACTATTGGTAATGGTGCTAATGCAGCTCGACTGAAACGTTTAGATATCAATCAGATATTCGACACAGCTAATGTAGGTGGTAATAAACTGTTCAAATTATCAGAGGCTACCGACTCTAGCGACCGTTATTCAGCTAGAAACGATCTGATCGCTAGCTACGCATCGCTTAATCTGCCAATAGGTGCAAGAGTTAGAGTGCTTGGTGGTGCTCGCTACGAGCAAAACACACAATCTCTTAGCAGTTATTTGAATTTAACAAAGATTGAACCCAAGATAACCACTAAGTTCTTACTACCCTCTGTAAATGCTACATATGAGTTCAATGACAAGAATTTGTTGAGGCTTGCATATGGCAAGACACTCAATCGCCCTGAGTTCAGAGAATGGTCTCCTTTTTATTTCTACGATTTTGAGAACAAAGCTGGTATTAGTGGTTCTCTTCGCCCTAATACTGTAAGTGGCCTTACTGGCGATACACTGAAAGTTACTCAAATCGACAATTTTGATCTCCGTTGGGAATGGTACCCCGAAAATGGAGAGATGATACATGCTGGCCTATTTTACAAATCTTTCAAAGACCCTATTCAGCAGGTAGTATTGCCGGGTAGTGGCAGCGATAGTAGAGCATACTCCTTTACCAATGTAGAGAAAGCCTATGTGGCTGGTGTAGAGATTGAGATAAGGAAAAACCTTTCTTTTGCAGATGATTTGTTAGGTACTCATCTCTTTAGATCATTCACTTTTGTTGGTAATGCTTCTCTTACAATGAGTGAACTTACTATTGATACCACTAAGATAAAGAATCAACTCAGTAAGACTCCCTTGCAAGGACAATCTCCGTACGTGATCAACACAGGTATCTTTTTTCAGAATAAGAAAGCAGACTGGCAGGGTTCCTTGTTATATAATGTATTTGGTCCCCGTTTAACATTATTAGGTATACAGGGTTCTCCTAGTATTGGTGAAATGCCATTCCAATCATTGGACGCAACTATTTCTAAAACCTTTTTCAAATACTATACACTTAGTATAGGTATTCAAAATCTCTTAGATCAAACTGTAGTATTCCTTCAAGATACTAATAATAACAACAAGTTCGAAAAAGGCATAGATAAAGAAGTTAAAAGTTATAAACCGGGCGCTTACTATTCAGTAGGTGTTAAAGTTAAATTTAAATAGAATTCACATTCACATAATTCTTTGATAATGTTGTCATAACACATCAGTAATACTTTCGTGACAAATTCAAACAAACTTATGAAAAAACATCTCCTCTTATCTTTATCTGTGCTGGCACTCGCTACTACTGCTATTGCGCAGCCTACTGTTACCGTACAAGACAGTATTGCAGTTGATACCCATTGGACTAACAACCAACAATACATGTTGATGGGTTATGTGTATGTTACTGCTGGCCACACACTTACTATCGATGCTGGTTGTATCATCAAAGGTGATAAAAACTCTAAAGGTTCTTTGATCGTAGAGCGCGGTGCTAAGATATATGCTAACGGTACTGCTGCTGAGCCTATCGTATTTACTTCTAGTCAGCCAATGGGTCAAAGATCTTATGGTGACTGGGGTGGTATCATCCTTTGTGGTTACGCACCTACTAACTGGACAGGCGGAACTTCTCAGGTAGAAGGTGGCCCTCGTTCATTTTATGGTGGATCAGATGCTCACGATAATAGTGGTAGCATGTCTTATGTACGTATCGAGTTTCCTGGTATAGCTTTCTCTCCTAACAATGAGATCAATGGTCTTACTTTTTGTGGTGTAGGAGATGCTACTCATATCGATCACATTCAGGTTTCTTATAGCGGCGATGATAGCTATGAGTGGTTTGGCGGTAATGTAAACGCTAAATACATAGTAGCTTACGCTGGTTGGGATGATGATTTCGATACAGATAATGGTTACCAAGGTAAAAACCAATTCTGTGTAGGTATCAGAGACCCATTTGCTGCTGATCAAAGCGGTTCTAAAGGTTTTGAAAGTGATAGTTATCAAGGTACTACTTACTCAGGATTGCCTTTAGATGCTACTAAAGTTACTAAGCCTGTTTTCTCTAATTGTACTATGATCGGTCCTTTAGTTAGCCCTACTTCTACTGCCTTCGATCCTCAGTTTGTTTCTGGTGCACATATTCGTAGAGGTAGCTCTATTAGCATCTTGAATAGTATCATCGCCGGCTACCCTTGTGGTATCTTAATTGATGAGTCTGCTGCTGCTTATGGTTCTACTACTGGTAATATCATCAATGATGAATTGCAAATTCACAATACTATCGTTTGTGGTATACCTACTAATATGACTCCTTCTCCAAAAGAATTACTGTATGTTAAAGACGGTGCACGTAGTCTTACTTCTACATCTACATCTGCCGATACTACTACTGGTTCTCCTTTTGGTACTTTCCCTGGTCCTTTTAGCTGGTTCTACAATCCTTCTAGCGGTAATAAAATATACAGCACAGAGCAGACAGGTGTTCGTTTGCAAAGCCCATTCGATTTAGCTAATCCAAACTTAGTACCTACTAGTACTTCTCCTATTTGTTATAATGCTACACATACTTTCCACCCATTGAATCCATTGAATCCTGATACTTCTAACAGCTACGCTAATTACAATATGCCAGCTATGCCACCTAGTTTCACTACTGGTAAGGCTAACGATCCTTTCTTTACTGTTGTAAATTATGTTGGTGCATTCTCTGGTACAGGTACTACTAATGATAACTGGATGAACGGATGGTGCAATTTCGATCCGGTAAATACAGACTATTCTCACGTAAACACTGGTGTTTTAGCTCAGGCTACAGTTGCTACTCCTGTTGTTAAGGTATTCCCTAACCCTGCTAAACAAGTAGCTCATATTGCAGTAGAACTCAAACAAGCTTCTCACCTTACTATTTATGTTACAGATATTACAGGTAAGATAGTTGCTGATGTTATCAATAGCGATAATGTTACTGGTTCTCATTCTTTTACTGTTGACCTTAGTACTTTCACTGCAGGTATGTATTTTGTTTCTGTTGCTACAGACAATTTGCATAAAAGCTACAAGCTGAATGTTATAAAATAAATTTTAGATAGTAATGCAAATAGCCGGGTAAAACCGGCTATTTTTTTGAAGTAACACAAGATGTAAGATTTCGCATGAATATGCGACTAGCGCCGTTTCTACGGCGCTTTTTTTATGCATGGTATTGAATATGTTTATTCAGTTTACTATATTTTATGACCAATATTATATCAAATAAGCAATATTTCCAAACAATATAGCAGCAATATATTTTTAATATGAAAAATTGCCATTTACAAAAGAGAGCCCCTCATTTTATTATTAGTGCTTTCTTCCTGTCAGGTGGGACATTTCATATTTTACAATTTTGCTGATATTAAAGACTATTAGGCTTCAATTTATTTTCTTTACCCATCAGTTTTCTTACTTGACGTTTGTCAAATAATCTGAGTTCGCTAATTATTTGACATTTGTCAAAGACTTGTTGCTTAACCCCGCATAATTTTACTTACAATAATTATTCATCCCATCAATAAAAGATTATGAATAGCAAAACAGATTATCAGGGTATAGCCACAATTTCTTTTATAATATTCATGACATTTTTTGCCCTACTATTTTCATCCTGCCAAAATACTTGGCGAGTAGGTAGAACTTACTATAACAGTAATAAAACGACGCAGTATAAAATTGATTCTCTTTCAGGCGATCTCGGAATATATCGTATTGGCTTAGATACTAAGTCCGGTATCAGTGGAAGCCATTTTTTCAAGATCAAGGCTTACCACGATGCCTGGGTAGAGCTGGACACCATAGGTACAAATGCGCAACAAGTTTCTGCCACGGTATTCAAAAGCAAGATGACGTTTTCCGAGAAGTATATCGCAGCAGGATGTAATCCATGTGTATTGACTGATACAGCATTTGAAATTTACAATTTGCCTAAAAAATAATGCAGTATAATAGTGTTGGCAAGCAACTGTCATTTGTATGCTATATCTATTTTCGATGCTCCCCTATCACTTTATTCAATACTTATTTATCAATAGAATCAGTATTTTCATGCCTTAATTATATACGACAATTATATTAATAATATATTGTCATATATAAACTATTTAAAACCACCACCTTACATGTCCACCCCCGAAAAGTACCAATTCACCTCATATCAAAAACTGGTAATAGTATTACTGGCACTCACACAATTCACCGTTGTGCTCGATTTTATGGTCATGTCTCCACTAGGTGATATGCTGATGAAATCTATGAGCCTTACTACTCGGCAGTTTGGCTTTGCGGTTTCGGGCTATGCATTCAGTGCAGGTATCTCAGGTATACTCACAGCCGGCTTTGCAGATAAGTTCGATCGCAAGAAACTACTCTTGTTCTTTTACATAGGTTTCATTGTAGGTACTTTCTTATGCAGTGCTGCCAATACCTATCCATTACTCATGGCAGCGCGTATAGTTACGGGTTTGTTTGGTGGTGTTATCGGTTCTATATCTATGGCTATAGTAGCAGACTTGTATCCTATACAAGAGCGTGGCCGTGTTATGGGCTTTATGCAGATGGGCTTTGGTGCCTCTCAGGTACTCGGTATTCCTATCAGTTTATTCTTAGCTAACTCATGGGGCTGGCAAATGCCTTTCTTAATGATCGTTATACTGGCACTTG
>JBAWXE010000147.1:0-4930 GCA_037144255.1 Bacteroidota bacterium
CCAAGCATTGAGATTGTATTCCCAAAATCCATCGAAACGGCCACATGCTACCCAACAAAGATCGATAGCTGCGGAGCCTAAACGCCTAACAGGTAAACCCTGCATGATAAATCGTTCAAATACTCTGATAGGATGCTCTGAATCATTAGACCATTTGTAAGGGAATCCGGTTACCAGACATGCCTTTTCAAAATCAGCCTTTTTAGATACAGATATACGGTTATCATTCAGAAAAGCTCCTTTGCCTTTTTCTGCATAAAAGAGCTCATTCATCATAGGATTATATACGGCACCGAATAGTATATCACTCTTATAAGTAACAGCTATACTGACACAGCATATAGGTATACCATGTGCAAAATTGACTGTACCATCTATAGGATCGATGATCCATTGATACGGTGAATCTTGTAACAAAAGACCTACTTCTTCGCTCACAATAGTATGATCAGGAAAATAATTTTTGATGACCTCTATTATTTTCTTTTCTGAAAGCAGATCTACTTCAGTTACGAGGTTATTGATACCTTCTTTATTATCTATACGGAAAGCCCCATTGAAATATCTTTGGATAATATTTCCGGCTTCGCGGGTAGCCTCAAGCAATACGTGTTTAATTTCAGCCATTCTTATAATTTAAGTTCCTTACCGAGATAAAAGTCTATTACCTTGAGTTTGAAGATGAGATCATATTTTGCACTCAGCAGATTTGATTCTGCTGTATAATTGGTATTCTGTGTTGTAAGATATTCAATAGTATTGGTCAATCCCATATCATAACGTTTCTTGGCAAAATCCAAGGCTCGGGCAGCGGCATCCGCAGCATGTTTGGCAGCATTATACTTCTGTATGGATGATATGGCATCATTATAGGCTTTATATACAGTCTGTTTCAGATTAAGATCTGTCTGATACTGATTCAGTTCCTGCGATTGTACATTGATCTTAGCCTGACGATAAGCAGTACTAGCCTGCCATGCATTGAATATAGGCACATTCAGATTCAAGGTGACTGTTTGTCTAAGGTTGCTGTTCAATTGTCTGCTAAATGGTATATCACTTACTATAGGTAAATAATTAGGTTGTAATACTAACTGATGATTGACATCGTAAAAAGGGGTATAATATGCCAAACTTGTGGATTGTGTATACTGTTGATAATTGCTGGCCCAGTTGGTACCTACTTGCGCACCTGCCGATAATTGAGGTAATAAACCGGCAAAGCTGGCGTTCTTTGCTTTCTGTGCAGCCTTCAATTTCAGTTCGCTACTACGAATAGCACCATAATGTTTCCGTGCTTCCTGATAGATATACTCAGGATTCATACTTGCCAGCATTACCTGATCAGCCACATTAATATCCGGCACCAATATATCCAGAGTAGTAGAAAATTCAAGATTCAGTAGGGCTTTCAGGTCTAATATTGAAGAGTTATAGTTGGCAATATTGGTAATGAGATTAGAACTATCTGTAGCCAATTGAGATTCTAGTTGTGCCACATTCAGTTCGGGTAATCGTCCCACCTCTGCAAACTTCTGAGTTTGAAAGAGTTGTGCTTTTGAAAGCTCTACCTGCTTCTCACTGATCTTTACCTGCTCTTTGGCCTGTAATAATCTGAGGAAACCTGTAGCAATATTAAGTGAAACATCACTTCTCAATTGGTCCAGATCTGCCTTGGCAGCATCTTTACTAAAAGTATTCTTAGCTATTGTATTTCTTTGCTGAAACCAACCAAATAAGAGCACATTGGCACTACCAGAAAAACTGAGGAAATTATAGCTCACATCCTGAAACTGATTGGTAGTAGGATTGATAGAACGACCAAAGCTGGAACCATAATTAGAAGAAGCATTCACAGAAGGTAATTGTGCCAGCTGACTCTGTAATAAAGTCAGTTTGGCCAGCCTTTCATTCAGCACATCCTGTTGTATAGAGATATTATGTTCCAAGGCATATTGTACACAACGCTCCAATGTCCAGACATCTTTGGTCTGGGCTTGGGTTTGGGTACATAGTAATAAGCTAATTGCAACAAGTAAAAATTGACGCATGAGACAAAAATAATTGAAATATAAAAGCTTGAACCATTATTATTGTTAAGATCGCTAAAAATATCCTAATACCTGCGCCTATACTCATATTTGTTTTAGATGAATGAGCGCCTAAAGCATAATATACACTGAAAATGCAGTATTATCGTGCAATATTTCATTTTTGAAGCATGAGTGCCCGTAAAGCAGCCCTGATAGAGATAGACGGTTCACATGACGAGTGTCTGTATAGTCAGCTTTTGTTCCTGAAAAAGGGCAATTACCATACTACTTTGATATGCTCTGAGAACTTACGGGCTCGTGTGAAAGATTTTGATGCCGCTGATGAAAATATCTTCTTCGACTTTGAGAATACCAGTGAATGGCAACGCCTTAAGCTGATTTGGCAAATACGCAAATACATAGTATCTCATGATATAGATACCATCATATTCAACTCTACACATGGGCGCACTATTCGCAATCTTACTTTATTGCCTTACCCATCGGGTACTAGGATGGCCGGCACACTGCATGGCATCAACAAACTGAAAGGAAGCCTTACCCAAAAGATCATCAGCAAGCAAATAGGCAATTACTACTTACTGAATGACTACCTGGTGGAAAACCTGAAACTAGTACCCCATAAGGGTTTACACTTTCAGAGCTTCTACCCTATCTTCTTCCCCAAGTTTGGTAGTGAACCGCAGGTAAGCAAGAATGCCCATGAGATATGGATAGGGATACCAGGGCATATAGAGTATAAACGCAGAGACTACGAAACCCTTGTAAGATCTTTTGCAGCTATGCCACAGAAACCCAATTACAAATTCCTGCTGCTGGGCAATGGAGACCATACACATGGTAATGGTACTGAACTGCGCAGTCTGATAGAAGAACTGGGAGTGAGCGAGCATTTCATTTTCTGGCATGGGTATATGGCCAATGACGAATTTCATGCGAGACTGAAACTGTGTGATGCCATCATGCCACTGATACACCCTATAAATGAGGACCTGAAAAAGTACCTGAACGACCAGATAAGTGGCAGTTATAATCTGGCTTTTGCCTATAAGAAGCCGCTGCTGATGCACCGCTACTTTGAGAAATATGCAGATTTTCAGGAGAATGCCCTGTTCTACGATATGGATAACATGGGTACCGTACTGGCTCAATTCCCTATACTGACCGAGCAGCAGAAAGGTCATTTCTATCAAAACCCGAAATGGAGCCTTGAATATCAGGCTGAGAAGTACCTAAGTTTATTGCAATAAACTATCTTTATTATTGACGGATAGTACCACAAAATTATTCATTACATCAAACCTATAAGCCTTGAAAGAGATATACAAGAAGCTACAGAATAAGAACATCACATTTAAACATGTATGTGAGGTGGGTGTATATCTTCCGGAGACCTCTAATATCATAGATTTTATAAAGAGTGGTGTGAAGGCTACCCTTGTAGAAGCCGACCCTGTAACGGCTGATAAGATCCGCACTTATTTCAAAGACTATAAAGTGCAATTATTTCCGGTAGCGGTTTTTGACCATACTGGTAAGATCAAATTATCGAAAGCATCGGCATCTACTTTTGTATCGGAGCTGAAAAGCAGCCCGGCCATAACGAATGATAAATATGAGGTGACCGAAGAGAATTCTTTTGAGGTGGACTGCATGTTGTTTTCTGATATAGATGATGGGACTATAGACCTGCTGAGTATAGATATAGAAGGATGTGAATGGTATGTGCTGAAATATATGACTAGCAGACCGCAAATAATATCTGTAGAGACACATGGCAAATATTATACAAATCCATTTATGAAAGAGATAAGCGAGTGGATGTATAATAACGGATATGATATATGGTATAAGGATGGTAGTGATACTGTGTACATGCGTGAGGGAATTTTCTCTGTAAGTGTGAGTGATAAAATAGGTACTGCAATGAGTGAACTGAGTGTGGGATGGAAAAAAATAAAAGGAAAAATAAAGGGAGTGTGATAAATGTGTTGAATGCGACAATGTGATTTTAATGTAATGTTACATTCTTTGTGATTTTTTTCATGGTTACACGATTGAATTAAATGATTGATTTTCATAGTGTTGTGAGATTTCAAAAGTTACATTTGGGTTACAGTGTAACATTTGGTTTTTGCCTGATATTTATACGATACCTTCAGCATCGGCGGGAATTATTTTTGTTTTTCTAGACTATTTACCGAAAATTACCGAACCATTACCGGATGAAAATGCAGACACATGAAAGGAATTTTATTGTGTCTTATAGTGGTGTAAAGATACGAAATGAGGGTGAATTTGAAAAATATTCCAATAAGTAGTTGGTGAAAAAAAATGGAATAAAAACGGCTAGCTACTAAATAGGCATGATTGTAGAAAACTGATTTTTCGAATACTAATATATAATTTTGGTTTATTAAATATAAAATCCATGTCGTTATTACATATCTTATCAAAAGTACGGGCGGTTATACCTTTTTACAGATATTTAACCAAGGGCGCAAAAGTAGATGCCGCACTAAATTTTATTTCCAGTAGTCAAAAACCTCTTGGCGCTTCTGAACAAAATCCAACGGATAGACCAGTACATGTAAGCGAAGCAATTTTTGTTTTTGATTTTGAAAGCCATTATGAATTGGTACTTACAAATGCTTCTGGCAATCCAGCATATAATTTAACCCTTCCAAACGTTGATGAAATTTTTAGTCGCCACGATCCATTACCCAAAAACTGCATTTTGAATCCCGGTGAAAGTATAAAAATCAATTGCTGGTTTGTTAGTAGGAATGTTCAAACAACGGGTAGTAAAACGGATCAGTACCACGACATACCAGCCAAGAAGAAGAAAAGAATATTGGTTATTAAGTACGATAATG
>JBAWXE010000148.1:0-4915 GCA_037144255.1 Bacteroidota bacterium
AGGCCATGGGGAACAGCAGTAAGGTTTCATGATTATCATGAATTAATACAGGATGTAAATCCAGATTTTATAGAATTTCATCTTAGCTATAAAGATCTGCAATTTGATGTGGTAACAGACGAACTGAATCACATGGACTTTATGGAACTGATAGAAGACCGTAAGGTAGTAGCTGAATTGCCACTGAAATTTGTAGGTGCACCAGAAGGTGTAAAAGCAGGTGGACGTCTGGTAGTAAAGGTTAAGACCCTGAAAGTTCGTACTTATCCTAAGTTTCTGGTAGAGCACATAGAAGTAAACATAGACAATCTGCAACTGAACGGTAACGTGCGTGTAGAAGATGTAAAAGCACCTAACATGGAGATCATGAATTCTCCACGTGTGCCTATCGCATCTGTAGTTACAACGCGTGCATTGCGTCAGGCTGATACTGATGCAGCAGCAGCTAAAGCAGCACCGGCTGCTAAGGCAGCAGCAGCGCCAGCAGCTAAGAAATAGTCTTACACATAACTATTTATACAAAAGCCCCTTGCAATGCAAGGGGCTTTTTATTTTGGGGAGAAGATTAGTTATACCCCCCTATTCGTTCAAACGTTGCTGAATAGCTTTATCATACTTATTCCTATTTGCAAAATAAATCAACAACCCACATGTAACAATAAGTTCAATCACAAATGCACCTGCCCACTCTTTCTCACTTTCATGAAATAAAATACATTCCTGCTTACAAATGGCCAAATGCTTGGCATTCTCTATACTATCAATATTACTCTTTGTATTCTCCTTATAAAGTGTGATACAAGAGTGCGCTGCCTTCTTATAGTAAGCATATTCTTGCCAGTAATATCCAGAGTATACTAGACTAAGGAGCATTGTGATAATTAATAATAATTTCATGATCATTTATGTGTTGGTGGTAAAGAAAAGCAAAAAAATATGGAGTCTATTTTATGATGATTTTATATGGCTTAGTTGTACCATCTAATGTCTTGTCATAAAAAAGTGATATTATATTTGGTTTCCCTACTGCTTTAACTATAGTATCATTGTGTTTCAATACCAATAGTCTATCAAACTGTAACTCGCTAGTATCCAAATCAGATATACATGTTCCAAAAGAAAAGATAGTGTGAGGGATAACCGCAAAATAGACGCTATGAACAACACTATCAAAATGCACAGACAAACCATGATTATGTGACGCTAAAAAATCAACATCTGGAGATACAATCACTTTAATTGTATCCTTACTATGGTTCTCTAATACTATATTATAAGTAGGGTCACATGATGAAAACATAAATAAAAAAAGCATCAATAGTAAACATAATAAGATATTGAGCAACTGATATTTCATATAATACATCATAATCTAAATTAAGCATTATCTCTTGAAATGGTAGCATCAAAAAAGCCCCAACAATGTTGAGGCTTTGAAATATATCATGTGCTTTATGGTGAATTATCTGATCAAAGTAATATCTCCGAGAATGGTATTGTCTGTGCCATCGGGTTGTCCGAGGCGAATAACATAATGGTAAGTACCAATATCGCAAGGATGACCATTGTATGTACCATCCCATCCTATCTGAGGATCGAGGGTGTTGAATACTTCTTCACCCCAACGATTGAATACTCTGAATTCTTGCAATTGCATGTACTTGGTATTCAAGAGTCGGAATACATCATTCTTACCATCGCCATTAGGAGAGAATACACTAGGTACACTAGGATCCGGGTAATGAATACCTATATGAATATTGGCAGTATCCCAACAGCCATATTCACTATAAGCTATAACATGGAAAACAGTAGGTTCTTCAGGCGTTACCACAGGGTCTTCCTGATTAGGATTGTCTATCACATTTACCGGTGTCCAAACGTAATAATAGCCTCCCCTAACCTCCAGACGCAGGCTGCTACCATAATTGATGGTCTGGTCAGGAGTGAGTACGCGCAGATTAACATGTGCATGATTGTGTATCACACCTGCATCAGAAGACGTGCAACCAAATGGGAATGCAGTAACTGTACAAGTGAAATTATAATCAGCATCCAAAGGACTATCGAAGAATGTACTAGCCTGATACGGTTCGCCAAATGTACTAGCAGGAGACCATGTATAACTGTAGCCTGTGAAGAATGAAGGTGCAGATACAGTAGCAGTCAATAACATAGAGTCTTGCAGACATACACTGGTATCGTGCAGAACAGTGACCTTGAAATCGGGCACATAGATAAGAAGCGTAGCTGTAGCATGACACGGTACAAAATCAGTAGCAGTAAGCGTTACTGTATAAGTGCCGGCAGCGGTATAGCTATGCTGAGTATTGTATGAGTTATCGGTATTACCATCTCCAAAATCCCACAAGGTAGTAAGACCTGTACCTGTAGAAGCATCTGTAAATGTGACTGTCTGTCCTTTACACAATGTATCTCTATCGGTAGTAAAGGCAGCTACTAATGGGTGCAAGGTATTAACCCCTATAGTGATATTATCAGAACATACACCGTTGTTAACAGTGAGCTTCACATTATAATTACCTTGAGTGGTATAGATATGTGTAGGGTCTTGTTGTGCACTGGTACCCCCATCGCCAAAATCCCATGTATAGGAAGTAGCATTGGTAGAAGTATTGGTAAATACTACGGTATCCTGAGTGCAACCATAATGAATGACATAAGTGAAATTAGCAGTATCGTGAGGGATGACACTTACATTGACAGTACCTGTGGATGGAGTACAACCGGGAACAGTAATGGTAAGTGTATACACACCTGAATTACTAACTGCAGCAGGGCTGATAACAGGATTTTGCACTGCACTGGTATAAGTAGTAGGGCCTGTCCAGCTATAAGTGGCACCGGCTACAGTATTGCCAAACAGATCCAGAGGATCGCCAGAGCATACAGGCGCATTGGTAGTAGGTGTAGCAGCAGGTGGTTGACCTACAGTAATAGGTAATGTACTAGGGAAAATACAGTTTCCATTAGCAAAATTCAATGTAATGTTATAAGTACCATTGGTAGCATAAGAGGTGGTCCAAGTTTGGGTATTATTGACCGTCGGATTTGCACTACCTGTAGCTACCCAGTCGTAACTGGCGGCAGCTGCTGCACCCAAGCCAGTAACGGTAACGGTACCACCGGCACAAGCAGGATTAGGATTGATAGTAAAACCCGGGTTATTATTAGGTATTACAGTAATGGTCTCATTACCTGTTGCTGTATTGCCACACTGGTCTGTAATAGTAAGCGCATACACTGTAGTAGCTGTAGGAGATACTGAAGCCGGAGAGCCATTAACGGCACCAGGGTTCCAAGTATAAGTATACGGAGGCACGCCATAGTGACCTGCAGCAGTAAGATTAGCAGACTGCCCCTGGCAAATAGTAGAGCCATTGCCAATAGTATTCAATTCTACAGTATGACCTATAACCGTGATGATAAGCGGAGAAGCGACTGCAGCAGGAGGTGTACTAGTACAAGTGCCCACATTGGTCTGTATCTCATAAGCATGCATAGTAATATTCAAATTGTAAGAAGCACACTGAGGAGCAGGCAAACAAGAAGAAATATCCGGAAATATTGAGATGTTAGTGCCTGTACATGTACCGGGAGAAAGCAGTCCGCATGTCCAGAAATTGGCTGCGCAATTAGCAACACCAACAGGGCTTCTGCAAGCACCGATATTGAAATCTATTGCGGCAGCATTCATGTTGGTAGTACTAGTATATGTAAATGACCACTGAACATCAGTAATAGTAACGGCAGCAGGTACAGTTGCAGGATTCACTACTGCACAACCAATATTACAACCTGCACTATAAGTGAAACCAACCACATTGACATTAGTGCTTGTGCTTAATAAAAGTGGATCTACTATAATTGGATATGAAGATGCTGCTCTATTGAAAAAATTGCCCGGCATGATAATATCCAAGTCGTTACCATTCAAAGTATATTCCAGAGGTTGATAGGTCTTTCTGTTATTTTCCTTTTCGTAGGCTACAGCTTGAGAGAGGAAATAATTCTTTTCTCCGCTTTTGCTTTTGATATCAATATTGCCAATAAAGTTCTTTTTGCCACTAGATGCCTGTAATGCCATATCGTTCATCTGCATATGGTCGCGCAGTAATAGTATACCTGCTGCATATTGAGGCATAGCATGATTGATATAGAAATTGGTTTTAACACCTAAACGTTTCAATGTGATCTCAATATCTACTCCTTCCCATGCATTAGTAACATAGATACCATCATCACCTGCACTAAAATTCTTCCAGTTTGCCTTACCTAAAGATTGTTCAGTACCATCAGGTGCTACATATATCAGTTCCAGATCATTATTATAAACCATTTGAGTTTGCTCCTTACCTACAGAAACAAAGCCATGTTGTGCATCAATAGTAACAGGTAATTCTCTATTATCAGCAGAGAATAAACCTCTTCTCGCATCTGCTACATCTAATGTTGATCTGATAGTTCTCCATTTTCCTTGTGCATCTTTATAATGCATAGCCATGGTAGATGATTGCATATAAAGTTGTTCTTCGTTACTACCCTTCTTTACGAAAGTCTTAGATGTCTCTGTACGTTTACTTATTAACTCATAGCAATCTTTACATGGAGCCTCTGCAAATAGCATACCTAACTCCGGATCATTTTCATAACCCTTGTTGTGTAATGCTATTTCAGGATCATTATCCTTTACAGGTTTAAAAAATGATTTGTAGTTATTTTCTTTGGTCATCATGCCATCAGCTGCATGAAATTGCTTTTCTTGAGCAAGAGAACCTAAAGATGCTGATAGCAATAGGGAACAGCAAAAAATGCTGAATAAACGAATAGGGTAATTGATGTTTATAGCGGTCATACAGAGTAGTTATAAAAAATTATTCGAACATTATTTAAC
>JBAWXE010000149.1:0-4865 GCA_037144255.1 Bacteroidota bacterium
ATAGTACACAATTGATATCGCATATCCTGATAAATGGCCTTATTGCATAGGTTTTGTCTTTCCTTCCTAGTGATAGTAACAATACTATGCTCGATGTAACTGAATAGATCAGCCTGTAACTTTATGTTATCTAGTAGTTATTGGTCTATTTACGCTATCCTTTTGTTTGTTTACCTCGTCTATAACAGTATACTCCGTATTCCGTATATATTCTATAACAACAAAACCAAAAGATCATGCACAAAAATTTACTTTTTCCTGTCCTGTTAGCCGTCATTACGCTGGGACTACCGATCTCATCCTTTGCTAATACCATTATAGTAACAGTAGGTCCGGCAAATTCCTTAACATTCAGCCCTAACATTTTTTCATGTACGCTTGGAGACACCGTTAAATGGGTATGGGCTACTGGTAGTCATACTACTACTAGTACAACAATTCCCGGTGGTGCTGCTCCTTGGGACCAAAACATCAATTCTGCAAGCACATCATTTATGTATATCCCTACTGTTACCGGCACTTACAATTATCAATGTACGCCTCATGCTTCTTTTGGCATGACTGGTTCCTTTACAGTCAATCCCTGCACCACACCATCTCCTGCTACTATCACAGGACATCTGTCTCGTTGCAATGGCATTACAGATACTCTCACTGCTACAACTATAAGTGGTGGCATTACCTACCAATGGAAACTTAATAATAGTATTATTTCTGGTGCCACTAACCAAACATTGTTCATCACCGCCTCAGGCAATTATTCTTGCACAGTACATAATTCATGCGACTCAGCTACTTCTCTGCCTTTCGTGGTCACTTATCATGCGAATCCTACTCCGGGCATTACATATACTCATACAGGTCTCGCATATAATTTTACACTTACTGGTATTCCTCTTGCTGCCATTTCTAACATATCATGGGATTTTGGAGATTCATTCACTTCTCCACTTACAAATCCTCCACATACTTATGCAGCAGATGGCACATATTTGGTGATGGTAATGGTCACAGATACTTTCGGCTGTTCTGGTATGGGTAGTATTAATTTGAATACGCTCTCTATTAATGAAGTGTATCTACCCGGAACAATCAGTATCAGCCCTAATCCTGCTGCAAACTACCTTAGGATATCTTCAAATGATAACCTCACAGAATTAACCTTACATGACCTTACTGGCCGCCTAGTTCGTTCATTTCCATTATCTCAAAATTCAAATCAAGTTTTATCTTTTGACATAAGTGATATTCCTGTTGGTTTATATATTATTCATGCCACAGGTACTTATACTAACAAGTTTGAAAAACTACGTATACTTCGTTAGATACTTAGCATACTTTTTTCATAAAAGGTTGGGAATTTTGCCCAACCTTTTATGAATTTTGAAATTGAATTAGAACTCAATTAAAAATGTCATTTTTTTGCTACTCAGTATTAATTATGTATATTTGAGGTAGTTTATTAACTATAATGCAACTTGCTTTTAATGAAGAATTAGTGGCATTATTTTATACGTTAATTGTTAAAAAATGATATTATGATCAAAAAATTACTTCTTTCATTACTTTGCTCTTTTAGTATGGTAATGATGCACAACCAGAGTTCTGCAGCTATCTACAATGTTAACATTGGTAATTTTTATGCCACACCGGATACTGTAAATTGCAATGTGCACGATACCATTATTTTTCATTGGGTAATAGGTAACCATGCAATTGATTTTTCCGCGCAGCCATCCTGTGCCACCTTATCTTATCACTGGGATGTTAATTCATTCAACAATTTAGATACATTTGTTGTCCCTTGCCCTGGAGATTATCCCTATCTTTTGGATGGTCCGGATGATGCTGGTAATGTTACAGGCTTACTAAGAGTTGCAGCATGCACTAGAGTAAATACTTCAATTGTTCCTTCTGGTACCTTCCATATTTGCAACAACAATCTAGTCACATTGCATGATACTACAACCTATGCAGGGGCAACGTTCCAATGGTATAAGACAGGTACCAATGACACCCTCATACCTGGTGCTAATTCTCACAATTATACTCCTTTAAGCAGTGGTCGCTACAAATGTGTAACCACTAATTTTTGTGGGGACACTACTTCAAATATTGATACTATTTCAGTTTACAATGCACCTAGTCTAACTATCACCGGCGGCCCTGGAATTGTTGGAATAAATACCTATTACGATAGTACTGGCTCTACTGGTACCAGCACTATTCTTTCCAATGTATGGATCTGGGGAGATGGTACGCCTAATGATACTACACACTTTGGTAATCACAACCCACTCAATCACCATTTCACTACAGCAGGACATGATACAATTACTGTGATTGCTTGTAACTACAATGGCTGCTGCGATACTATCCATAAATATTTGACATTATCCGTAGAAGATATCAACAACCAACCGGTTATTGCTATTAATCCTAATCCTGCATCTAATAGCTTGAACATTCACACTTTTGTTGCTAATACTGCAGTTGGTCTGTACGATCTTACCGGAAGATTGATTCGTACTTTACCTGTAAAAAATGCAGCTGATCAAGACAATATTGTCAACATCTCAGATGTTCCTGTAGGCCTTTACATCATTCGTGTTACTAGCGAAAATCAATCTACAGCTACTAAGCTATTGATCCAACGATAATCAATTCTCATAAACACTTACTTTCCAAAGAGCCGATCCTGATCGGCTCTTTTTTTATAATAACTTCCTTAGGAATCCTGTTTCCATATCTGTAAATTTGTATAGTTTCAAATACATACTATATAAATCATGCAAATGAAGCAACTCATATTTTCAATTGTCTTTTGTATGGCATTTTATATTGCACCTGCACAGACTTCATCAAATATCATGTCGCTTCCTCATCCCGATCCATTAACTTCTTATCCATCTATTACTACACTACTAACTTCCAATCTTATTAATAATGAGACCGTTCATAAAGACAATTCCAATACCCTAATTATCGCACCCGATTTTTACGCTGCTCATATTGGCTTCTTTTGCAAACAAGAATTGAAAATAGAACACAGCATACACACACCTCTCAAGTTTCGTTTAGGCACTTTTGAACACAATAATTATTTAGAACAAAAGACCGGATATTTTTACCCATTACAGTAACCACACCAAAATGTTCATTATTCATGCATAATCCACTCATATCTTTTCGCAAATATCAAAGACTATTATTCCTGGTATTCAGTATGGTACTTTATAATCCCATCTCATCTTTTGCCCAGCAAAAGACCACTCAGTCAGAAAAAAAGAATATGGAAGAAGATGTATTGGTACTCATCAACCAGTATAGAAAGAAAATGGGCCTGACTCCTTTAAAAATGAACAGCAAGATCACTGAAGTAGCCCTAACACATAGCAGAAATATGGCTTCAGGACAAACAGCTTTCGGACACGATGGATTTGAAGGCCGTACAGAACAATTGCGTAATGAAATATCTAATGTATATGCCGAAGCCGAAAATGTAGCATATGGTGCCACTTCGGCAAAAGAAGTTGTGAATATGTGGCTACATAGCCCCGGACATAAGAAAAATATAGAGGGTAAATACAATCTTACAGGTATTGCTATTGTTGAGGATGATAGCGGCACCCTTTTCTTCACGCAGTTATTCCTTCGTAAACAATAGTGCACACTATTCTCATCTCACATGCTTATAGCTTGTTCTTCACCAACCTCCCACTACTCTTTCTCCATCCTTACTATATGCCTTGCACCTTGATTGTCTGTTAATTCCAGCAAGTAAAATCCGTTTGAAAATGATTCTGTAGAAATTACATTACTACCTGCTTGTAATGTTCCCTCTTGCACTGTCAGTCCAATAATATTGACTATACGATAATCTGTACTAAATTTCAAGTTATCTATATGCAGCACATCGTTTGTAGGATTAGGATAAATATGGATCGGCGAATTCCCACTAAGCTGTGTGATACCTTCTGTAGTGTATATGGTAATTTTATTAGTAGCCCAATTACCTATATAACAACCAGCGCCTGATACAGTGATATTGCAAACAAGTATATCAGAGTCATTAGGGGTGTAGGTATAGGTGCTTGTGTTTGTACCAACATTCACGCCATTTACTTGCCACTGATATGTAACAGTTCCCGATACATTCACGGTAGCTGTATAGGTTTGTGTAGAACCTGTTGTAATGACCGTAGCACCTGATATAGTAACAGTAGGTGCTACATTAGCATCGACTGTTAAGTTGATAGTATTACTCATGGCAATACTTGAGCTAGCACAAGCTGCATTACTGCTCAGTACACAGAATACTTGATCACCATTGAGGGGAACGTAACTATATGTGTTAGCATTAGTGCCTACATTCAGGCTGTTTACTTCCCATTGATAGATAGGAGCTGTTCCGCCATTCGTGATACTTGCTGTAAATGTTGCCAGTGAGTCTGCACATAGTGTATCATAAGGGCTTACTGTTATAGCTATGCTAGGTGTGACAACAGGATTCACTGTCATGTTCACAGTATTACTACTGAGTGTTGTAGGACTCGCACACATAGCATTACTGGTCAATATACATCTTACAGAGTCCAGATTATTAGGCGTATAGGTGTATGTACTATTGTTTGTACCTGCATTTGCTCCGTTCTTCTTCCATTGATAAGTAGGTGTTGCACCGCCATTAGTGATGGTAGCTGTGTAAGTAACACTAGTACCTGCACAAACAGTATCATTAGGGTTAGGTGTGATGCTGATAGTTGGGGTTAATATAGGGTTCACAACCATATGGATTGTACTACTACTTACCGATGCAGAGCTGGCACATGTAGCGTTGCTGGTCAGCACACATCTTATAGAAT
>JBAWXE010000150.1:0-4839 GCA_037144255.1 Bacteroidota bacterium
TTTGTTACCCCCTAGCCCCATTTCGTATATTTGTAGTAGTTCGCAGACCTGATCAATTCCTTTCATGCGTCTTGGTTTGCAATCGGTAATTAACCGGTAAAGAATCGGAAATTTATATAACCATACAATATCACATTCCACACATTGTCGCATTCATCACATTATCCCTCGTGTAACCCAAATGCGACCCTCAAAAATAAATTATACAGATTTGGGGAGTCCCGAACTCGTTTCGGGGTAACTTTTGAAATATCACAAAACACTGAAAATCAATACTTCAAACTTCCCATGTAACCTTAAAAAAAATCATAGAAAATGTAACATTAGCTATTATCACTATACCAATCTTAGATAATTCCATCCCGAAGGGATCGCATATTTATAGAAAAAAAACGAACACCAAACACCCGATATTGAAAGTATCGCATATTCATTTTAGTAAACCTGCTAAGTACCAAACATGTATCACATGTAACCCAAATGAGTAGTACTGTAACCTGCAAAAACCTCATTTTCAATCATTTACAATTTTCGTGTAACAATAAAAAAATCACAGAAAATGTAACATTTGTATAAAATAAAATTCGTTACCCCCATCACATTGTCGCATTACACACATTATCGCTTTCACAAAAAATCTTAACTTCCCTGTATGTCTTGGATACAACCTCCTGTAATACTGGAAAGTAAAAACATAAAACTCGTCCCTCTGGATGCTAATCATTTCCCCGATCTTATTAGCATTGGTGCTAATAAGGAAATATGGGCGCACCTACCCGCCGATGGTTCTGATGCGCACACCCTCTTGCACGAACTGAAAAGTGCGGTACTCAAACGTGTATCGGGTAGCGAGTATCCACTCACCATTTTCGATAATCAACAACATAAGATCATAGGCAGCACTCGTTTATTAAATATTTTTCCGGAGCATCGCAAACTGGAGATAGGCTGGACCTGGTACGACCCCGCTTATTGGGGTACCGGTTATAATACCGAGTGTAAACTCCTGCTCCTTACTTATTGTTTCGAGACCTTGGGTACTGTACGTGTACAACTACAGACCCGTGAGCAAAACTTCCGTTCTCAGGCTGCCATCAAAAAGATAGGTGCCACTTTCGAGGGTATTCTCCGCAACGACCGTATACGTACCGATGGTACTAAGAATACATTTATGTTTAGTATCATAGATAGCGAATGGCCTGCTGTAAAGGCTAATCTGGAGAAAATGATAGCCTCTGCCACATAATACAGTACGGATTTTGGGTATTTTAATTTGTTATTTCCTCCATTATTGCTCCTTTGTTATTTACTTTTGATGTCTGATGTCAAACGATCGCTATACACAACGCGGTGTCTCTGCACAAAAAGAAGATGTGCACCGTGCTATTGCCAAACTGGATAAGGGTTTATACCCCAATGCTTTCTGCAAGATATACCCCGATTTCTGGGGCAACGATCCTCAGTATTGCAATCTCATGCATGCCGATGGTGCAGGTACTAAATCTATACTCGCTTACCTGTATTGGAAGGAGACCGGCGATATCAGTGTATGGAAGGGTATAGCTATCGATGCCGTGGTTATGAACATTGACGATCTGCTATGCGTAGGTGCTACAGGTCCTTTTACTTACTCATCTACCATCGGTCGCAATAAGCATCTCATTCCCGGCGATGTGATATCAGAACTCATCAATGGTACTCAATCTTATTTCGATAGACTCAGTGAATATGGTATAGATGTACAACTGCTGGGTGGCGAAACCGCCGATGTAGGCGATGTGGTGCGCACAGTTATTGTTGATGGCACTATGGCTTGCCGTATGCGCCGCGACAAACTGGTAACTACAGAGAAAATGCAGCCCGGCGATGTAGTGGTATCTCTTGCCAGCTATGGTCAGGCTACTTACGAGGACGAATATAATAGTGGTATGGGCAGCAATGGTCTTACCTCTGCTCGTCACGAATTGTTACATAAAATATACGCTACCAAATACCCCGAGAGTGTAGATCCAAATCTGCCTGCCGACGTGGTATACAATGGTGCATATCAGGTTACAGATCCTACCGAAACACCGCTGAACGTAGGTAAGATGCTACTCTCTCCTACCCGCACTTATGCACCGGTAGTATTACAGATATTACAACACCACTTCGATAAGATACATGGCATAGTACATTGCAGCGGTGGTGGCCAAAGCAAATGTTTACATTATCTGCCACAGCCATTGCGTGTTGTCAAGAACGATCTGCTGCCTGTACCTCCATTGTTCCGCATGATACAAGAGTCTGCCGGCACCGGCTGGAAGGAAATGTATCAGGTATTCAATATGGGCCAGCGCCTGGAGATATTTACCGATAAAGACACAGCCGCAGAGTTAGTAGATATAGCCCGCAGCTTTATGATAGATGCTCAGATATCCGGCCATGTAGAAAAGTCTGATAAGAAAGAGGTCATCGTAGATAGCCCATACGGTACATTCTCATATACCTAAAAGGTATACATTATGATATTTTTCACATTTTGTTTTGTATGTTTATTACACGATACACATAAGTGTTTTGTATTATTCACTAGCAAGCCATCCATATGCAGATTATACAAATCAGTTTAAGTATCGTAGCCTTACTCATAGGTACTACTTCATTTGCACAGGATAAGATATACAAAGTAGCCGGAGATGTGATAGATGCCAAAGTGAAAAAGATAGAAGAAAAGACCATTACCTACAAGCGTTTCGATAATCCTGATGGACCTGAATATGTGATCAGCAAGGATGAGGTAACTAAGATACAATACCAGAATGGCTCTCAGGAGAACTACAGCACTATTGCCACAAAACCTAAGGCTGACAATACTAATACCATAATAGTAGAAAGGAAACGAACTAGCCTGGGAAGCCTGTTAATAGGCGATGGATCATCTAATATTCTGAATGAAGAAATTCCCCATCACAAATTAGGTCGGAATATTATAGCAATTGCGCCCATACTTCTTACAGAGAATGGGAATGTAGGTACCTGTATCAGCTACGAAAGACTACTGGATGCAGATGGCACTTTCGATCTATACCTACCTGTAGGTATCACCTTCATAAATAATAACAACAACAGTAGCAACTATGTGAATACAGCACCGGATCATTATACCTCATACTACTTCTCTCCCGGACTTAAGATATATCCTCGTGGTAACTATGGCAAAGTGCGCTATGCATTAGGCCCTTCTATAGACATATCAGGTGGTAAAAAGCTGGAAACAAGCACAGACAATCAAGGCAATTATTACTACTCACTTAAAGATCAGTTTGTTATGGGTGTAATGATGAACAACTCCTTCAACCTCTTCCCTACAACACATGTATACATAGGCATTGAGTTCAATTTCGGTTTCTCCTATATCAATCAAGTAGCTGGTAGCAATGCGGGTACTCAGGGCCTTGTACAGTTCGCTCTCAAAATGGGATACAGATATTAATACAGTAATTTACAGCATATAAAAACGCCTGATACTGTATAGTATCAGGCGTTTGAGATGATATTAAGAAGTTGCTTAGTTCAATGGATTCGCATATACAGTCAATGCAGTATTGATGCGTACAGTACCACCCGAATCAGGTAAACTTAGGAAGTGTGCATTCACTCTCATAGATATACTATCAGATGTGAAATAAGGTTTCAAATTCACATCTGCACATGTTAGCGCCAAAGAATCTGAGTTAGTAGGTATGCCATACATATAGGCAACCAATACTTCACTCTGAGAATTAGTTTTTGCATAAACTCTGATAGTATCAATAAAATTGAAATGTACTGCAGATGTACCACCTATCTTCACTACAGATAGTTTTGACATCACTACACTGTCTATCAGATTAACAGCTGTATTATATTGAGTGTTATACTGTGCCACATTGGTAGAAACTGTTGACGTAGCAAAATCCTTGGTAACAGGAAAAGTAGGTGTAAAGGATGATTGTGCAGGAATAGTTTGAACAGAACTAAGGTTAGCCTCATAAGTGAAAGATGCCAATTTCTTAAGCTTATCACAACCAACCAATAATAGTAGTATTGCAACAATAGGTAGCAGTATTTTTTTCATATTATATGTTTTTGCAAACTTAAGAAATAATAATCAGTAATTAAAGTGTATATCTGTAATTTTGCCGACTTTATGCATCCAACCAAGTCAGTAGCATTCCATACACTAGGCTGTAAGCTGAATTTCTCAGAAACATCCACACTTAGCCGTCAGCTCTATGCATATGGTTTTGAGAAGCGTGATTTTGAGGAACAGGCAGATGTTTATGTTATCAATACCTGCTCTGTAACGGATAATGCAGACAAAGAGTGTCGTATGCTGGTACGCCGTATACAAAGGCGTGCACCTGAATCGCTGGTAGTGATAACTGGCTGCTATGCACAGCTGAAACCGGAAGAAATAGCCTCGATAGAGGGTGTGGATCTGGTGCTAGGCGCATCAGAGAAATTCAATCTTGGAAAGCATCTGCAAGACCTGACCAAAGGCACTACTGCCAAAGTATATAGCTGCGAGATAGCCGATGTGAATGGCTTTCATGCTGCCTACTCACAAAATGACCGAACACGTACATTCCTGAAAGTGCAGGATGGCTGCGACTATAGCTGCACATTCTGCACTATACCACTAGCCCGAGGGCATAGCCGTAGCGATACGATAGCAGGTGTGGTAGCCAAAGTACAAGAACTGGCTTCACAGAATGTAAAGGAAGTGGTGCTAACCGGTGTGAATCTGGGCGACTTTGGGAAGGGGAATATAGGTGGCAAACAACGTGAAGAAAATTTCTATGACCTGATACAAGA
>JBAWXE010000151.1:0-4795 GCA_037144255.1 Bacteroidota bacterium
GGAGTAACCAGATCTGCAGCCTGAGGTGTACGGCGATCGGGATTAATACCTATATAATTTCTATCCAGATAATTGAATCTCAAATTAGCATTCCAATAACCTCTGGGACGATAGTTTAAATTCACAGAATATACAGATTGTGGCCCTACACCTAAATAATAGTTCTTGATATATACTTTACGAGATGTAGATGTGCGAGTAGTGTCATTATCGAGATAAACAGAAACATTAGGGTTATTGGCATAGAATGTCTGACTGATACTAGCTACGCCTGTTACAGAAAGGCTTTTAGTGATCTTGACTTCTGCGCTGATCTCTGTACCAATATGTTGTATGCTGATATTTTGGATAACGTAATTAATAAAAGTGAGATACTGAGGATCATCATTGTAAAATCTCTTTATTTCAGTAGCATCTGTAATATTAGTAGCAAATCCTTCTACACGAACACTATAATTAGGCTTTCTTAATTGATAACCACCCTCTATAGATGCATTTTTCTCTGAAGTAGGATTAGAGACTGTAAAATCTCTGGTACCTGGAGAAATATAGGTATTAGGAATGGTTGGAGCTTCGCGAGAGTAACTAACATTAGCGAACAGATATTGGTGCCCATCGATCTTATAGATAGCACCACCTTTTACACCATACGTAAAAAAGCTCTGTGTGGCGCTTGTACCATAAGAGTTATTGGCAAACAAGCCATTACGCATCAACCCTTCGCGAGTGAATGAGTTAACAGCACCTGTGGCAGCTAAGAAGAAATCAACCTTATTGTAGTTAAAGGCAGCTTGGCCCCACCACCAGCCTTTGTTGTAATGGAAATAATAATCCTCTCCATACTTATCTCCAGTTCTCACTAATTGATTGGGCGCATTCAAATTATTTTGGTTGTAACTAGTATTACCCACATATTGCCTTGCAGCAAACTGATTATAATTCACCCAAAAGTCTCCTCCTAACAGATCTGCTACCTGACGATAGTTCTCTGTTCTTTGTGTGATAAGAGCCAGACCTGAATATAGAGTTGCATGTTTTCCTAATGAATATTCTACATTAGTATTGAAGATCAGTTTTTTAAGATCTTCTACTGTATTACTTAAAATATAAATAGACTCTTTACCTGTATAGTTGTTTCCTAAAACACCATTTACGTTATAAACTGTAGTAACATTAGTGTAATTGCTGTTGTACAAACGATTCCAATTGATCTGTAATAGGCTTGGGTTAGCTTTAAACTCAGCTTTTACGGTTGCGGCTGTTACAGAATCTGGAGGGATGGAATTGAGATAATAGCTAGGTAAGTTTCTATAATAATCAGGAAGAGGACTTTGTCCATTATAGTAATCAATATTAGATCTGGAATTCTTACCAAACTGATAAGCCAGAGAAGTCTTCCAAACTAAATTAGTTTGAGGCTTGTATTCATAATCAAGTATGAATATGGGATGATATACTTCAGATACTTTAGCATTACGTTTTACACCATTTTGATACCCCCAACTGCTATTGTAATTATTAGTACCTGCAAGGTCGTACATTTCTCTAGTTTCGGCAGAAGAGCCTCCACGTTTTGTCATTGTACCAAAAGCAGTAAAGTTTATCTGATTAGCCGTATTGATGACTTTGCTAACTGCTGCATATATTGAACCTCCATCATAAAAAGTACCCGGTTTGTATCCTTCATCTTCCCATCTACGAGAAGCTGATAGTGAATATGCCCAGCCATTTTTCATGAGACCACTATTATGAGTAGCCATTATCTGGTTACCAAAACTTCTGTTGTTAAAGGTATATGTCACCTTTGTTTCCTTACGTTGGTCAGCCGCAGTAGCATTTGTATAAATACTCCCCCTGAGACCACCAAAGCTATATGGAGAAAGGTTAAGACCTTGAGTGAAGTTTCTACTGTGCATCACATCATTCAAACCTGCTGTTTGGCTCCAAGTAGGATTACCGGTTTCTATATTATTGACCGGTACTCCATTAATATAGTTATCCTGCTCAGCTCTAACGTATCCTCTACGGTTAAAATTGTATGTAAAAAGTGCTATAGATGTTTGAGGAAGCGGATCATTAGAAGTGGTAGAAACATTGGCAATATTTGCTACTACCCCATCTTCTTGTGTAGTAGTATTTACATCTTCTATAGATAATGTAGGAATAGCTTGTGTAGCTATTACATTCTCCACACCATTAGATACTTCAATATTGCCTAAAAATAATAATGGTTTATCATTATTTACATTAATTGTATCGTTATGGATACCATTGCCACTTATGGCCATTTTATGTGACCCCAATGGTACTTTACTAAACATGAACTTACCTTCACCATCTGAAGTAACAAGCATATTCATATCTAGTAATGTGAGACGCGCTTCATCAACCGGTTGTTTTGTTGATCTGTTGATCAGTTTGCCCCTGATGATCCCAGTCTTAATATTTTGTGCATTCGCTGAAAAGAATGACAATAATAAGAGTGATAAAAAATAAATGTGTAGCTTTTTGTACATAAGAAAATTTACTATCTATGATATTCAAGATTGCAAACTTACAGATGTAAGTCTGTAAATTGCTTTTTAAAAGATTATGTTAAGGTTAAGAGTATAGGAGGATTGCAAAAATAATACAATACTTTAGTTTCCTTTGTAAAAAATAATATAGTGGGAAAAACATCAGCATTATTAATATTTATGCTAGGCTTCATTAACTATGAGGTACATGCACAAAAGAAGAATTATCAGGTAATTGCAGTAGGCTTTTATAATTGCGAGAACTTTTTTGACCCAAAAGACGACCCTAATAAAGAAGATGAGGATTTTACACCCAATGGAGCTTTTCACTATACAGAAAATGTTTACAAAGAGAAATTGCACAATATTGCTACAGTTTTTCAGAAAATGGGCACGGATATGACCCCAGACGGGCAGGCAATAATAGGAATGGCCGAGGTGGAGAATGATGTGGTACTGAAAGATGTAGCAGAACAACCTGAAATAAAAGGTAGAAACTACGAGCATGTTTGGTTTCCTACACCAGATGTAAGAGGTATCAGCACTGCTATGTTATATAACCCTAAATATTTCAAGGTATTGCATGCAGAACCAGTGCAAGTAGACCTGACGAAAGTAGGGAAAACCAGACCAACAAGAGATATACTATATGTATATGGCATACTAGCCGGAGATACAGTTCATGTACTTGTAAACCACTGGCCATCAAAATCCGGAGGTGAAGCAGCGAGTGCACCTGGACGTAAATTAGCGGCCTCGGTAGATAAAAACATCATTGACTCTATAATCCATATCAATCCTAATTCTAAAATATTGCTTTTAGGCGATCTGAATGACAACCCTACCAGCGAGGGTGTGGTAAATGTGATAAAAGCTAAAGCAGAAAGAGAAACTACCAGCCTGACCGACATTTACAATCCATGGATCAACATATATAAGAAAGGTATTGGCACTGAAAGTTATAGAGGAGAATGGAACTTGATAGATCAGATAATGTTATCCGGCTCTTTTCTGAAAAACAATAACAATATGTGGAAGTACTACAAATGCGAGATCTTCAATAAAGATTTCCTTATCAATAAAATGGGTAAAGATAAAGGATTACCTCATCGCTCTTTCACTATCAATCAAGTATGGGATAATGGCTATAGCGACCATTTTCCGGTATTAGTATATATGGTAAAAGCAACAGAATAATATTTTTTCTTCCTAATCATTTTACAATAAAGGGGCTACTGATTGTAGCCCCTTTATTGTGAAATAAAATGAAAAAACAACGCCCCAACCATGAAAGGTTGAGGCATTGCCAACTTATCGGGAAAGTTTAGTTTATTGTTTTACTAATCGTGTGGTCATTGTTTCTGTTCCTGAAGTAACTTTTACCATGTATATACCGGCAGCAAGATCTTGCAGAGGAACAATAATTGATTGAGTTGAAATTTCACCCAGATTCGTATTGAATACTTCCACTCCGGAAACATTCATTATAGAAACTGAAGTGTTACCTTTTTGTGCACCTTCTATTCTGATAGAAGTTTGTACAGTTGCAGGATTAGGAGTAATAGCCACATTCAGTGTATTTGAATTCTTTATGTTAGTAGTAGCTACATTTGTAGTAGTAGTAGTATCTAACAACATAGCATTCAATTGGAATCTGTTATCTCCTTGTGAAAGAGTATCAGAAGTAACGCTGAAAGTATATTCAGAACCTAGTTGCATTTGTTCAACAGTATTCAGGTAATTATCCACCAGATAAAGAACATGATCTGCAGGCAATGCATATGTTTGAATTTTCATTTTATATGTCTGTGCTGGCATTGATGTTCTAAAACCAATAGGTATAACCATATTATTTACAAATGGTCGAGCATCAATAGATAAATGTGTACCATCATTAGCCAAACTATAGAAATTCACACTTGGATTTGTAGCTTTAGAACCATCATAATTATCAACACCGTTTACAGCGTTAGGCTCAAATGATTCAAACATTCTATCCCAATAGATACTGTCATGATTACTATATATTCTAAATTCTACTCTGTTTGCTGGACCGCTAGTAGTTCTGAACAAATTATCACCTGTAGCCACTTTATCTGTTTCGTTGAAGGTAAGGTTACCAGCTGTGGCAGCATTTACAACAAATGCACTTCCTGAAGGTAAATTATAGAAATCTGAAGGACCAGATATATGTTGAGTAATATAAGCACCGGAAGTACCAGCTTCAGCATCCCATACATAGTAAGCAGAACCTTGTATCAAACCAGCTTGATAAGCAT
>JBAWXE010000152.1:0-4779 GCA_037144255.1 Bacteroidota bacterium
CACATCCTTGCGAACGCTGCGACCTGAACACAGTGCGTCTACCAATTTCGCCACTCGGGCATAAAAAATCTTTGTTCAGGGGTTGCAAAGATAATGGCTGTATACAAAAGAAACAAACGAAATAATAAGTGTTCTAGGGTGCAAGACATATATTATTTACGACTAATTAATTACAATCAAGTATTAATTAGGCCTTTGGTCTGTGTCTAATAGAGAATAAATAGCCGAGTCCTCGTATTTACCATTGATCAAAAAATCATGTCGAAAATGTCCCTCTTTTACAAAATGCATTTTCTCCAGTAATTTCTGAGATGCTATATTGTCAGGACGAATAATTGCCTCAACACTATGTAGATGCATTACATCAAAACCATACTTCAATACAGTAGTGATAGCCTCTGTAAGTATACCTTGTCGCCAAAAATCCTTATGCAGTTGGTAACCTATTTCAGCACGATGATTTTCAGGCTGCATTTTCCAAAAACCAATGGTACCAATAACGCGATCGGAACCTTTGATACAGATAGCCCATGTGACGGCAATATTGTTTAGATGGTTATCTTTATATATCTGGATCAGTTTATGAGCTTCATCAATATGCTGCGCCAAGGGGCGGCCAATATACATCATAGCTTCAGGGTCGGATCGCATCAGGAATATATCCTTAGCATCAGCATGAGTAAAAGGCCTTAGCACAAGGCGCTCAGTATTAAGTAAAGGGAATGGATGGAAATTGAATTGGAGCATGGCATAAAAGTGTATGTGTAAATATAGCATTTAGGCACAAAATGACCATACGAAAGAATAGAAGTACCTTTGCCTCCTTTAATTGTATATCCATATGACTTTTGCCGACCTAAATCTTAATACCCCATTATTGAATGCATTGGATGATCTGGGATATTCTGTTCCCACAACCATTCAGCAAAAAGCATTCCCTGTGGTGATGTCAGGTAGAGATATGTGTGGGATTGCACAGACAGGTACCGGTAAAACATTTGCTTACCTACTACCTTGTCTCAGACAATGGAAATATGCCAAAGACAGGCTACCACAAATATTGATAATGGTACCCACCCGCGAATTGGTGGTGCAGGTGGTAGAAGCTGCTAAGAAATTGGGGAAATATACGAGCTTGGAAGTAGTAGGGGTATTTGGTGGTGTAAATATGAAACCACAAGCAGCTGCTGTACAAAACGGAGCTGATATTATTGTAGCTACACCCGGCAGATTGATGGATCTGGCATATAACGGGGCACTGAAACTGAAGAACATAAAACGACTGGTAATAGATGAAGTAGATGAAATGATGAACTTAGGTTTCCGTACACAGCTGAATAATGTATTAGATCTATTACCACCCAAAAGGCAAAATCTAATGTTCTCTGCTACTATTACAGATGAGGTAGAGAAACTGATGAATACTTATTTTGACTTACCTATAAGAATTGAAGCTGCACCTACCGGCACACCACTAGAGAATATAGACCAAACACGATACGATGTACCTAACTTCTATACTAAAATAAATTTACTCACTCGCCTATTGCAAGATGATGAGTCTATGAGCAAGGTTTTAGTGTTCGTAGCTACCAAGAGTATGGCAGATGATGTATATGAGCAAATGGTGACTGTTTTCCCTGAGAAAGTGGGTGTGATACATTCTAACAAAGAACAAAATCATAGGTTCAATACAGTTAATCAGTTCCAGTCTGGCAATTATCGCTTTATCATTGCTACAGATATCATAGCCCGTGGGCTGGATGTGGCAGAGGTAACCCATGTGGTGAACTTTGACACACCAGATGTACCAGAGAATTATATGCATCGTATAGGCAGAACAGGTAGGGCTGACAAAAAAGGTATATCTATCACATTTACTACTGAAAAAGAAAAAGAGTACTTAGAAGCAATAGAGACTTTGATGAATTTCAAAATACCTGTTTTACCATTACCGGAAGATTTGGAAATATCTGAATTGTTAACAGAAGATGAGAAACCAAAATTCCGAATGAAAACAGACATCCTTCCAAGGTTACCAAAGAGAGAACCTGGTGGTGGTGCATTTCATGAAAAGAAAGAGAAAAACAAAAAGGTAAATATCAAGGTTCGTCACGTAGATAAGATGAAAGAAAAGTATGGTAAACCTAAAACGCGTGGTGGCAAGAAAAAGTAAACAGTATGTTTAACTTGCTTCTACCAGTTTTTTTATTTCTACTAAAATAGGATTCCAACCCTCACCATTATTATAGGCTTCGGTATACCGTCTTTCACCATCGGCTACTTTGTTATAATCACCCTGAGTAACATTCAGTATGGTGTATCCATTATCGAAAATTAATTCATAAGAAACGGTAAGATAGTTCTCAGGCACGTCTTTTATAGCAGCATTGGGATCTATAGTAGTATATGCTAAATACTTATTAGGCTGAATGTCTACAATAGTACCTTTTACAGCTACCAATTCTTTGCCCTCATATTTCATTCTCCATAATAGCGCGCTACCTACTTTCCAATCAGAAACTGTTTCACAGCCAAACATATATTTTTTAGTTTGTTCAGGATTTACGAGAGCATCCCATACTTTATCTATAGGTGCCTGAATGGTAATAGTGCTTTTTACTATCAGTGCTGTACTCATTCTTATTTTTTAATTTGAAGGTCATTTTGCCTTGTAAGCAGGATCTACCGGCGGTCCAATGATAGCTGCAGGTACATTTTCTTTATTTACCGGAGGTGTGGCACTTGATGCCGGCGTAGGAGCTGACGAAATAGTATTAGCAGGTGTATTATCAGGTTTCTGAACCGGAGATACTGTTTTTACTATAGGTTTGGCAACAGTAGATTGGTGTTCTACCGCTGGAACTTTCTTTGCAGATACTACTGCTTTGTGCATAGGAGCAGCAATGCTTGGATTAATTGTTTTAGCTACACCTTTATGCTCAACATCAGGCTTGATAACAGCAAGGCTACTATGCAACTGAGCTTTATCATTTACAGATGTATGAGTAGTTGTAGAACTTGGTGCAGTAACAATATGGTGTACTTTATTGGATGGCTTTGCATTAGCAGGCTCTACAATGGGTGTGCTAGCAACAGAAGGCTCTGGCAAGTGTTTCTTTCGGGCTATGTCTTTGATAAACTCTACATACCACATTACTGCAAATGCGGAAAGTACACCACCAATAAGAAATACCATACGCCAGTTAAACTGTACTCTGCGAGCATGTTTTTTAGCTTGCGCAGCACTCATATTAGCTGAGACAGCCAAAGAATTGACATGAACCTGAGGCTTGGTCAATTCGAAATGTTCCTTAATAAAAGCAGGGCTCATATCTACCATCAAGCCAACTGCTTCTTTACGATGAGCCAACATACCATCTAATGCCTCGCTGCAAAAGGCACAACTGTTCATGTGTACTTCAGAGGCATGACGCTCTTCGGCACTCATAGCACCGGAAACGTATTGCCTCATCTGCCTGCGGGTAAGACAAGAGCTATTATCAAAAATATGTTTTAGCCTATCATTCATAATATTTCACTTACTTCTGTTCTTGCAGTTTTATTTGTAATTCTTTTTTAGCTGCTTGCAGATAATTACGCACCTGCGATAATTTATAATTCGTCTTTTTTACTATTTCATCATATGTCAGATTTTGCAAGTAAAACATCTCTATACAAAGACGGTGTTCTGTCTTTAAAAGTCTAATGGCATTGCTTAAATTTTCTGCTAAATGTTCATCAGAGAGTTTACTATACCAATCATTATTACCTAATACAAATTCCGTACCTGATTTTGTTGAAGGGGAGTTATTTGTTGATTTGGCTGCCTGTGCAGCACAAAAAACCTTAGTGTACCTATATAACCATGACTTGAAATCGTCCATTTCTGAACGTTTGATGTCATCCAAAAGTTTAATAAATAATTCTCCCGATAGCTGCCGAGCTACATCTGCATTTTTAGCATATTTAAGACATATGCCCAATACTAAATGAGCATAACGCTCATATATATAAGTCATGGCAATGTATTCTTGCCTATGCACATATCTATATACTAATTCTTCGTCGGAGAGCTTTTTATAGTCTGAGCTGGGTGGCTGGGATTTCATCTTTTACTACTTATAGTAAATATACGAAACATACTTATTTAGGGCTCGATTTGTGGATAACTAATATCTATATTTTTATTTCATTCATTCCGGCAATTTAAGATGCCTTTGTCTTATGATTTTCACAATCAAACCACTATATTTGCGCTTCTTCAAATAATCATTAAATATATTATGAATATTCTTTACCTCGTACCAGCCTTTGGTGTTTTAGCATTGATTTACACATTCATTAAAAGTGCTTGGGTAACAAAACAAGATGCCGGAAATGACCGAATGAAACAAATTGCTGCTTATATAGCAGAAGGAGCTATGGCTTTCTTGAAGGCAGAGTACAAAGTACTTGCCTACTTCGTTGTAATTGCCGGACTGTTGTTAGCTTATATGGGTTACAGCAGTGCTAATTCCAGTTGGGTGATCGCATTAGCATTTGTGGTGGGTGCATTCTTCAGCGCATTAGCAGGTTTCATAGGTATGCGTATTGCTACTAAAGCTAACGTTCGTACTGCACATGCGGCACGTACCAGTCTTAGCAAGGCACTTGCAGTATCATTTGGCGGAGGCTCAGTTATGGGTCTTGGCGTGGCAGGTCTTGCAGTTTTAGGACTTGGCGGATTGTTCATTATTCTTAAAATGACATTTGCTCCTAACTCTGCTGTAGACAGTG
>JBAWXE010000153.1:0-4655 GCA_037144255.1 Bacteroidota bacterium
CAGTTACTGTACTGCCATATTTATCTGTAGCGTTGCAATATGCTTTTGGTATATCACTATTGGTGCTATTGCCTTTGGCATTAATTAAGAAGGTGCGTATCGTTTCAGTATTTGGACTTGGTATTACTGCCATGCTTTCCGGCCTACATATGTGGCTTATATCCTTTTTAGCAGTCTATTCTTATTGGGGGGTAGTTGGGTCATTAATAGGGTTGGCTATGGGTGGAGTCGGGGTCATCCCGTTAGCATTTATTGCTGCAGCCTTTAATGGGGATTGGTCCATTACTGGAGACCTCGCATATAACTTAGGCTATACACTTGGTTTGTTTGCTATTACAGCATGGATTGCCAGTAAGCTAGATGGTATGGTAAATGGATGATGCGCTTAAAAAAAGGTTGATACTCATTGCCGCAATATTTATTGCAGTAATAGCCCTTTACTACTTAGCTTCACCTTATCATAACTGTATTAGGTCGACAGATATTAAGAAAGCATTACAAGAAGATGCAGTCCCGTGGTGCACCAAGTTCACCAGATGGTAGAAAAATTTCCCCAAGAACTTTTTTGCTTTAGTTGGCATGGGATGCCTTATAACTTATTCAACAACTAGTTTTGCAGAATAGATTCTTTATAGCCCAGAAACAAAGTCTGGCATTATCTCTTTCTATGAATTGAGTAGTTTGAAATCCGTTGATGGATATGAAACAGTAGCTATTCTTAAAAATTTCTCAAAAACTCAAGTAGTTAAATATGATGGAGGTAAATATATCTATAGGTCCAAAGTAAGTAGGCAGGTAATTGACTGTATAAATAACCGCTACGCTACTGTATCTGTAAATATGTATGCATAGTTGTACGGAGTAGGTGAAGTAACGCCAGTCTATATGAAGAGTCTCGACTGGAATCCAGTAAAGGTTGACTCAGTGCAAGAGGTGTTAATTGAAAAGGCATGCAAAAAGATATAAAAAGCTGCACCCGCCAACTTAAATTGCACCTTTGTTCTGGGCTAGTCTATGTCTAGTATTTTGCTAAAACAACCCCTAATACTCGAAAAAAAATAAAAGTGGGATTCTTGGACAGACTAAATAATTATAAAAATTTGAGTCAACTTACAGACTTTTTATAAGGATGGTATTTCTGTTGCATAAATTAATGCGGTAGGCGAAGATAAAACAATGTTCAAAAAATTACTAGACTCTCTTTCAAATGCAGCATATACCCTTCAAACGAGGGCTGGCAGAGAAGATATGCTTAACAAAGCTCTGGGTACACATAGAAGTAAGAGATATGAGCGGGATATGAAGTTAAAGGGACTTGCCCATCGAGATTTTAGAGAGCAGCATCCTGAGGTTCAAATATGGGGGTTAGTAGATGATTACGATGGATATGTCCAATATAGAAAAGGGACTCAGAAATTTTGTCACCTTATTGAAAATGAATCTTGGATTCAAAATGAATATTACAAATATCACGAGGATAAAAGTCTAGATGAGGTTCGTTACGAGATAATTCTGGCAGAAAATATACCCAAAATAAATTATCTTTTATCGGATGATTTAGAGTGGAAAGATTACTGTGAAATTTATAAAACAGCCTTTAAAGTAATTTATGCAACTGTTTGGCTAGATTGGGCGCTAAAGGGCGGTATTAATGAATCAAAAGAAAAAAAACAAGTTTTTAACCATGTCTACAACGCAATAAAAGAAAAAGAGATTTCCTGCGATAGTTACGATGAATTTAAAGGCTTTTCAGATGTAGAGAAGATGCTTTATATCGCAGATGCATTGCATAGCTTAGATTTGGAGGCGCGAATTCCAGGATTCACATGGCAAGCAATAAATAAGGACGACTTAATTTTTTGTAAAGACTATAAGGAAAATCAATATCAATTGGATACATGGGCAAGAATTTTTGAGCATAAGTTCAAAATATCTGCTGGGATTTATGCTCCTGATATAGAGAAGATTTTTGTTTAAAGGCTATCCATGGCAAAAATTGAACTTTACTTTGGAAACCCTACAACTGATAAAGAGTGGGAAATGGTTGAAGCCGAAGCACGTGCTGGTGATATATGCATTGAGTCTGCGGTGATACAGGATTTTTACTCCATAGTTAAACCCCTGTTGGTTAAAACAAAGAATGATGAGAATTACTTTGAATTAGTTGTATGTGGCATTTCTGGAACCTTAGTAACGCTTCCAACAGTTACTATGGGTGCATACAAACACAATGGTTTTGTATTGCCAAAAATGACGATTCATGGGGACTACGCAATAGAAAGAAAAACCCATCGGAGAATAGTTATCCCAAAAGATTGGATTGAGGGTATAGGTCAGGAATTTGAGTACAAGTGGAATTTTGAATACTTTGATTTTAAAATTATTGGCAAAGTTGAGGCACAAAAAAGCGAAGTAATTTATCTACTCAAGAATAGGCCACATGTTTACCGCTCTGATAGCTTTATAGAAGCAAAAAAGTAAAAATACCTTAACTAAGAGTTTGTAGAATTTCAGTAAATTAAATAATGAGATTGTGTTTAATTGCTCTATTGCTAGTATCAAATACTGCGCTTGCCCAAATTTGGCATTACATCATCACATCAGATGCTGGAACCGCATATTTTCTGGACCCTGCATCTGTTATTAAACAGGATGCATTAGTCACTTACACCCAATTACTAAAATATCCAGATGGGTACGATTCTAAAAATCGTGAGATTCATTCAATTAGGCATACAAAACAAATTGATTGCTCAGATAATATAAGCAGAACACTTACGATGATTGCCTATTCTAAAGAAGGCGCAGAAGGTAGAATTGAAACGCTATCCATCGGACAAGAAACCAAGTGGCAAAAAATTAACCAGAATTCAATACTGAGTCTATACAAAACTCAGCTATGTAAATAAGCGTATGCCTAACGTATGAGTGCTGATTTTCGTATTACGAGAAAAAAAATATTTATCAATTACTCATCTGGAGTGAATTTTGGGCACAAGATACGAAACCGCCTGTAGGAACTGTCATCACGAGTTTGAGTTGGTGAAGGGTGGTGGCTGGCTCTGGCATCAAAAGGTCTGCAATACCTGTGGAATGGATATGAAGATTCCAAGGCAGGCTCCTATTGATTGTCAGGATGGCGTTACTCTGACTTATTTAGAGTTGGTTAAGCATTTGACTACTCCAGAAGGGTGGTCAAGGAAGGGCGGTACTTTTGACGCTGATGAGCATAAGATGCTCGATGAGATGACCTCAGTATGCGCATGCGGTGGCGCAATGATTAGCGAGACGAGTAATGATGTTATTTACAGGTGCCCTGAATGCAAAAGCCCAGACTTGGAATTGGGCGAATATATTTTGTTTGATTAAGTGCTGAATTCCTTAAGAGGCCTTCAGTAATAGGGTCTACCAAACAGCTAAAAAACAGTACCTTTGGTTTGATTAATTACATTGAGATTTATATACCGCACCATTTAAGCCATCTGATTTTGCCAATGCCTGACATAGTGGAGTGCTAGGTGAGAGTTTTTGGGCTCGTGGCGGAGGACTGGCAGCAGCAGAATTATTGGCTGCAATTCTATTTCTACACCTTTGATAGGCTGCATCTCGTTCTGGCTGATTCAAGATAACAGTCTCATAAACTGGAGTTGAGGTGCAATTAGTTTGCCTATCAGTGTTAACTACATATTGGTCACCCCTTGTTGTCGTTGGAGTTGCTATACCACTACCTGTGCTGCTGCATTTAGTATCAGTTCTTACATAGTTTTGTAAAGTTTTAGCTGGCACGGTTCTGTCTACTTCATCCATGCAATTAAAATGTTCACCTAGACTTTTACAGCCAGTTATAAGACAGGTAAATAAGACAATAGAAATGGATAAATTTTTCATATCAAGTAAAGATTTACCTGCAATTATATCCACCACGGCCGTCAGGGACACAGTTCATTTGATTGCCTCCTGTAAGACCAGGAGTTAGATTAGTGGTATTTCTTTGCGTTTGTGCTGCGGAGTTATTCCAATAAGTAGTTGCCCTATTAAGACCATCCCCGGCCGCCCTTAAAAACTCTACAATACCGCCACCTGATGCTTGGCTAGACGGTGAATTGTTTAAGTTAAAGGCATCGGCAATTCTTGCAGTAGTGAGATTAAAACCGCTATAGGGTAGTAATGCAGATTGATTAATGGGGGCAAAAAAATAATGGTCAATTTGCTGTGTTGACTGATTGTACGACCAACAGCCTTCAACTGTTCTTCCAGTTCCATCTTCTTGAATATAGGAGTTGAATGGTCTAGTAGCTATCATGCTTCTATCTTTGCAAGGACCTCCATGTAAGTATATGGAAGATTTAATGTCCTGAATATAAGAACTACCAACCAATATATTTCTATCTTGCGCGAAGATACTTGCTGGAAAAATGAAGTTGCTAATAGTCAGTAATGAGGCAAAAAAAAGGTTGTTATAAAAAAAGTTATTCTTCATTTCTTCGGCATCCTTCCGCCAGCATTAAGGCAGTCTTTTAGTGATGGATAGGGGGTGAAGTGCTTTGTTTGGTTGTAATAGGTTGTATTGGGTACATGACATATACCTAATTTGCTCATCTTTACAGGCGCAGACTGGGCTAAGGCGGTAGTCGCTAAAAAGAGGGACGCAATCA
>JBAWXE010000154.1:0-4623 GCA_037144255.1 Bacteroidota bacterium
ATAAATGATATACCATTTTACACCATAACTGGCGTTTTGGCAAAAAAGAGGTAGATCTTGTAGTTTACAAAGATGGAACATTGATATTTGTAGAAATCAAGACCCGTAGCAGCTTTGATTTTGGCTTTCCTGAAGAGGCAGTAACCAAGCAAAAAAAGAGCTATATGAAAGCTGCAGCAGAGGCTTTTTTAGAACAATATCAAGAATACGAATTTGTGCAATTTGATATAATTAGCATTCTCATGCAACATAATGAAGTAAAAGAACTCATACACTTTGAAGATGCATTCTATTAATCCATAATGTTTAATAGGTAAATTTGAATTACATTTATAAATATCAACATGGGGATACTACAGGATTATGTTTTTTTAAACTACGATCAAATATAGGAAGTGTGTGGTTTCCAATTCTATTAATGATCTATTTGAAGTAATTACACTTCTTTACAATAGTTGAATATTCCAATTTGTACACCTTTACCCATAGCTACATTTTTCTTAAATAAATCAAATCAGACCAATGTAATTAAGCATTTGATTTTCATAGCGTTGTGAAAAATCAACGGCAATATTTAGGTTACAAGCCTAGATGAGAAAACAGCAATACATCAATCAACCTTGTAAAGAACTAGGTGAGAATAATTTCAAAAGTTACATTGTATGTGAAAAAAGTGAGGTTACACTAAAATATTAAATTGTTGATTTTCATAGTATTGTGAGAATTCAAAAGTTACATTTAGGTTATACCACAGAATTTAGGGACTCCATATTACAATCTGAATGCTTAGCTAAGTTTTCTACCTACAGTGCAAGATACGAAAAGTGGATAGGTCTTTCCAAATAAAAAATACTATTATAATAAAGGATTTGAAACTACGGTAAAGGCAAAAGAATGATCATTATCATTTTTGAAAGTGATGAACTATAATCCTAGTCTCTATTAATAATTGTAAATTTACTATAGATATATACATATAGCAAATCAAACAACAGAGGAACACCATCCACATCCAGTAAGAAATATATCCGAAGTAAAATGGAAGAGTATAGCTCAACAAATAAAATAGATTACTACAATAGTGATGAAGCATTTAATGAGCTATACCCATTACACATACAAGAATTATCCACCCTACATTGGACCCCTATTCATATTGTAAAGAAGGTTATAGAATTTTTGGCGGGTAGTGATGGTGAAAAGATATTAGACATTGGTAGTGGTGTTGGGAAATTTTGTTTGGTAGGTGCGCATTTTGCAGCAAATAGTTTTTTTTATGGCGTAGAACAGCGCGAAAACCTGATACAAGATGCGCAGACAGCACAGAAAATATTAGGCATTAAGAATGTTGCTTTTATACATGGCAATTTTACACAATTGGATCTAAGTACCTATGATCATTTCTATTTCTACAATTCATTTTATGAAAATCTGGATGATGTAGAAAGAATAGATAGGAAAATAGACTACTCTGAATCATTGTATGATTATTATGATATGCAGTTATATAAAGGCTTGCAACAAATGCCCGTAGGTACAAAAGTAGCAACCTACCATACAATGCCTAATATAATGCCTAATGGATACGAGGTGGTGGCATCCTATCAGTCTGGTGACCTTACTTTTTGGATAAAAAGATAATAATAGATAGTGCAATTGGGGATTGTGGTCTATATAATATGGACGAGTATACTCAGTAACAGATCAAGCATATGTTCAGACCTAAGATTTTAGACACATTAAAAACCTATAACAAAGAACAGTTTTTCAAAGACATTGTTGCAGGGATCATAGTAGGTATAGTAGCCCTTCCCTTGGCTATTGCCTTTGCCATAGCATCAGGCGTATCTCCGGAAAAGGGGCTGTTTACAGCTATCATTGCAGGGTTCATCATATCGGCATTGGGCGGTAGTCGTGTACAAATAGGCGGGCCTACAGGTGCCTTTATCGTAATAGTGTATGGTATAGTGCAACAATATGGTATCAATGGTCTTATCATAGCTACTTTCATTGCAGGGATCATTCTTATTTTGATGGGAATAGCCAAAATTGGAAGTGCTATACAATATATACCCTACCCGCTTATAGTTGGTTTCACTTCGGGAATAGCAGTGATCATCTTTTCATCTCAAATGAAGGATCTGTTTGGATTACAAATGGGAAATGTACCTGCAGATTTCATGAATAAATGGCAAAGCTATAGTCAGAACATAAGCAGTATCAATATATATGCATTACTGATAGGTCTAGCCACCATACTGATCGTATTCTTATGGCCAAAGGTGTCTCATAAAGTACCGGGATCGCTGATAGCCATTATTACCACTACACTGGCAGTATATTTTCTCAAACTTCCGGTAGAAACCATTGGAAGTCGTTTTGGTGCTATACCCTCTACATTCCCATCGCCTACAGTACCGCACATCAATGTAGATATCATTCAAAAACTAATGAGACCGGCGTTAACCATTGCCTTGCTGGGTAGTATAGAATCATTGCTATCTGCCGTGGTAGCTGATGGTATGATAGGAGGTAACCACAGATCGAATACAGAATTGATAGCACAGGGAACGGCCAATATATTTTCTTCCATATTTGGTGGTATACCTGCTACAGGTGCTATAGCCAGAACAGCTACCAATATCAAAAACGGAGGCAGAACACCTATTGCAGGTATTACCCATGCCATTACATTACTTATCATCATGCTGTTTATAGGCAAACTGGCAGCACTGATACCGATGGCTACACTAGGAGGTATATTGATAGTTGTAGCTTACAATATGAGTGAATGGGAACATTTTGTATCTGTACTAAAAGGGGCTAAAAGCGATGCAGCAGTACTGCTTTGCACTTTTTTACTGACCGTATTTATAGATCTGACAGTGGCTATAGAAATAGGATTAGTACTAGCTGCCTTTTTGTTCATTCAGAAAATAATGAAATCAAGCTCTGTACAACAAGTAAATTATACAGATAGAGAAGATACACTGACAGAAAATAGCCTGCCTATAGGTGTGAATGTTTTTGAAATTAATGGCCCATTGTTCTTTGGTGCTGCTTACAAATTTAAAGAAGCAATGAGGGTGATAGATAATCCTGCAAAAGTGTTGATCATACGTATGCGGAATGTGCCTATAATAGATGCTACCGGCATACAAATAATAAAAGAAGTAAATAGAGAAATAAAGAGCAAAGGGACCAAGCTCATACTGTCTGAAGTGGCCAATGATCAGGTACTGAATGAATTATCAAAAGCACGTTTACTATTTCTGATCGGCAAAGCAAATGTTACTGATAGTTTTGAAAAAGCTATCAGCAGAAGTAAGACACTATTAATGAATGAACATAAATAAGATGTGATAAAAGATTGAATTCTCATGAAAAATATTAGGTTTGTTTAAAATGCAAAAATGAAAAAAGCCATAGTAATACTTATAATCTCACTAATTTCTTTGGCATTTTTTACGAGCAGCAAACTTGGTGGTGGTGCTACTAATGGCGCAGATGGCACTTGCGCATCGGGGAATACAAATACTTGTGCCCGATCCGGGTGTCATGACACGGCATCTACAACTAATGTATCAGTACATCTTGATTCAATATTTGTAAATACCGGTGGTTTTTTTGAAATAACACCTGTAAATGAGTATGTGCCCGGTATGAATTATCAAATCGTAATCAATGCACATAACTTAAGTCATCTTAGACATTTACCTGCATTTGGCTACCAGGTAGCAGTTGTAAAATATGCAGGTGCCGGAACAGCAGCTGCAGTGGGCACAGGCACATTACAATCAACATTTACACTGCCCGGCCGCAGATATACTTCAGCAGCTACATCGGGCTTGCCATTTGATGTAGTTGAGAACTCACTACCTATTGGCCCTTCAACCGGCACAGGAGATTCAGGCACAGCCTATTATGAAGTAATTTCGTGGAAAGCACCAGCTGCAGGAACGGGACCAATAAGAATATATGCAGGCGTCACTGCTGTTAACTGGAATGATTCAGCTACTGGTGATGCCTATAACAGTACAATGATCCTCATCAATGAAATAGATACGACAAGTGCGACAAAAATAAAAGAACAAGTGAACAGTTGGTCAATATCCACATACCCCAATCCTGTACACAATGATCTTTTCATACAAATTGATTGCAGTAGAACAGGCACATATTCCTATTCGGTTGTTGACTTGTTGGGGAAATGTGTATGCAGTAAACAAATGACTACCACAGTGCCCAAACAGACCATAGAAGTAAATACTCAATCATGGTCACAAGGAATGTATTATATCAGATTTTCAAAAGATGGTATTGAGAAGCAATTTACAGTAAGCAAATTTTAAATACCGAACATGCATATCGGGATGTAAGATCAAACATGTTTTCAAAAATATAGGGCTTCCTTTAAGAAGCCCTATATTTAAAAAAATTAGCTTTCAAAATTTCATTTTCTTAGCCTAATGCCCCAACATTAGTAACAACAAGAAGCCATTGCTCATCAGCACCTATAGTAGAATTCATACCTAGGGTTGTTTGATCAAATTGTGATGTGCTTTTGTCACCGGACAAATATTTCCCTTTCACTAATCCTCCAGTACCTTTGCACTCTATAGA
>JBAWXE010000155.1:0-4501 GCA_037144255.1 Bacteroidota bacterium
AAACTATGCACGCCTCAAAAACCTTATCCCAACTGATGCTATGTTGGGTCTCAAAATAATGGTGACCCATGAAAGCCCTGACAATATTTATTTGACTCGTAAGGACATAACAGATTTTTTAGCACTTACTGATTTTGAAACACCGCTGTATGAGGTAGTAAGAGATTTATTTGTAATATGTTGCCTTACAGGATTCCGGTACTCAGATATTTCAACGCTGCAAAAAGCAAGATTTGAAGACTCTTTCATATATAAGACTATTGAGAAAACCAAACAGCCGGGAGTTATTCCTATCCACCCAATAGTTCAGCAGATACTTGATAAATACCCAAATGGGCTTCCTGCTTGTCCTCCGAACCAAGTATTCAATCGTTATTTGAAAGAAATAGGCAAAAAACTACCTCAACTAAACACAGACTTTGTAAAGGTATTGACTCGTGGTGGAGTGCCTGACCCCAAAACATATAAGAAATATCAATTATTGCAAACTCATACCGCACGCCGTTCATTTGTTACAAATGAATACTTGAATGGCACCCCATCAATTACATTGAGAAAAATAACAGGTCATAAATCTGAAGAGTTTTTGAAATATATTAAGGCAGACAATTTACAACATGCTCATTTGATGGCTCAGCAATGGAAGAAGCGAAAGCAAGACGAAGACGATGCTGAAGCAATGGCGCTATAAAACTAAACCAGATTTCAAATCTGGTTTTTGTTTTTAGATACAAATTGAACTCAAAAAACCACCACCTAAACCGCCACCTCGTTTTAGATAAAAAATAAAACCCGCTCTGGGAGCGGGTTTTAAGATACTTCGGTGGGCCCACTAGGACTTGAACCTAGGACCACCTGATTATGAGTCAGGTGCTCTAACCAACTGAGCTATAGGCCCTCGGCATGACGCCAATTCCGAACGAGGTTCGAAAGGACTGCAAAAGTATAAGATTTTCTGAAAATGGAAAAAGTATTTTAGTGGTTATTTTTGTAGCATGATAGAAGGAATAAAGCATATCATTTTCGATCTGGGCGGTGTATTATTAAATATAGATTATAATAAGACAGAGCAGGCCTTTGTAGATCTGGGTATTACAAATTTTAATGAGTTGTATTCGCAACTGAACCAAAATGCGCTGTTCGATAATTTTGAGATGGGAAAAATTTCCCGCGAAGAATTTGTAAGTACACTGCAGGGAATAGCGCCTGTGCCACTAACCGAAGAACAGATAGTAGGGGCCTGGAATGCCATGCTGCTGGACTTTCCGCTAAGAAGGCTACAGATATTACAACAGCTGCAATTGCATTATAACATGTTTCTGCTGAGTAATACAAATGAGGTGCATGAAGAGGCTTTCAATAAAATACTGACGGACACTGTAGGTATGCCTAGCCTGGGGGTGTTCTTTGACAGGGTGTATTTTTCGCACAAGGTGGGTATGCGCAAGCCGATGAAAGAAATTTTTGAATATGTGCTACTTGAGAATGGACTAAAGGCAGAGGATACATTGTTTATAGATGATAGTCCGCAGCATATAGCAGCTGCTAATGGGGTAGGTATCAGAACGATCTATTTGCAAAAGGGCATGACTATAGAGAAGGATATTTTCAAGCCTAAGGAGAGATAGTCGATATAATATATTAAAATATTATTTCACTTCTTCATACTCTATATAGTCGCCTTCCTTCATTTGAGGAGGTTTGCTATTGGGAGTAGTATTTTGAGCTGATTGTGCCTTTTGTTGCATATCCTGCATCTGGGCCTGCATTTGGCGCATACGCTCTGTGGCCATTTTTGTCATTTGGAACATAGGTATGACAAAACGCACCAAGAAGCGATACAGTATCAGAAACAAAAGGGGATAAAGTATATAACGCATAAGAGACCAAAGGTAGTGAACCTGCTATTGCCAACCGCGTTAATGAAAATATAATTGTTTTTTGAGGGGTGAAATGCGTTTGAAATGAAATTTTTCGTACATTTGCCATGGAGTTAATTCAAAAGAAGGGGACACATGTTGTCCCCTTATCTTTTACCCAAATGGAAGCAATAGAAACAATAAGAACACTGACTGAACCATTGCTGGAAGGCACTGATATGTTTATCGTTAATATCATTATTAAGCCGATCAACAATATAAAAGTGTTTTTGGATGCAGATAGCGGACTATCGATAGAGAAATGCACGAAAGTGAATAGGAAATTGTATAACGCAATAGAAGAGGGAGAGTTGTACCCTAACGGAGATTTTTCGCTGGAAGTAAGTAGCCCGGGAGTAGATGAGCCATTGATAGATATGCGCCAGTATAAAAAGAATGTTGGGCGTACGGTATTGATCACCCCTATAGAGGGTGCAGATGTGCTGGGTGTGATGAAAGAAGTGGATGAAGAGCGGATATTGCTGGAGACAAAAGTGGGTAAGAAAAAAGAAATAGCTATGGTAGAAATGCCATTAGAAAATATTAAAAAGATCGTTGTACAAATCATTTTTTAATTAAAACCCGTCCTTGAAAGAATTTGGACGGATATAAATGTGATAACCATGTCAAGTATCAATCTGATTGAGTCGTTCCAAGAGTTTAAAGATGCCGAGAATATCGACAGGCCGACCCTTATGAAGGTAATTGAAGATGTATTCAAAACCTTGCTGCGTAAGAAGTATGGCACTGATGAGAATTTCGACGTGATAGTAAACGACCAGACCGGTGACCTTGAAATTTTCCGTCGCCGTGAGATAGTGGAGAATGATGCGATAGAGGATGATAACCTGCAGATCGCTTATTCAGAAGCTATAAAGATAGAGCCGGATTATAGTGTAGGTGAAGAAGTATATGAGGAAATGGATGTACGCGATTTCGGTCGTCGTGCGATACTGGCTGCTAAGCAAACATTGGCTGCACGTATAGGTGACCTGAAGAAGAACAACTTGCTGAAGAAATACTCTGAGCGTGTTGGTGATATCATCAGCGGTGAAGTTTACCAAATTTGGAAGAAAGAGATATTGTTGCTGGATGATGAGGGTAATGAATTGATATTGCCTAAGTCGGAACAAATACCTACCGATTTCTTTAAGAAAGGAGAGTCTGTAAGAGCTGTAGTAAAGAAAGTAGAAATGCGTAATAATACGCCTATGATCATACTGAGCCGTACACATGCTTCATTCCTGGAGAAACTGATGGAAATAGAAGTACCTGAGATAATGGATGGTCTGATAGTTATTAAAAAGATCGTTCGTGAGCCGGGTGAGCGTGCTAAGGTAGCTGTAGAAAGCTATGACGACCGTATAGATCCGGTGGGTGCATGTGTGGGTATGAAGGGTAGCCGTATACATGGTATAGTGAGAGAATTGAAGAATGAGAATATAGATATTATTAATTATACCAATAACTTACAATTGTTGATACAACGTGCTTTGACACCTGCACGTATCAACCGCATGGATATGGATAATGACGGGCACCATGCAAATGTGTATCTGGAACCTGACCAAGTATCGCTGGCGATAGGTAAGAAAGGTGTGAACATCAAACTGGCACAGGAACTGACCGGTTATAGCATTGATGTATACCGCGATGTACAGGAAGAAGAAGTAGAATACGATATAGATCTGGATGAATTTGCTGATGAGATAGAAGGATGGGTAATAGATGAATTTAAGAAGATAGGTTGTGATACGGCGTTGAGCATTCTGGAACTTTCGGTAGAAGAATTAGTGCGTCGTACGGATCTGGAAGAAGAAACAGTGAAAGAAGTACAGAAAATTCTGAAAGCAGAATTTGATGAAGCAGAACAATAATATTGAAGTGTATATGATGAATATGCACAATAACAAGGCTGAGAATGCTTAAAAACAGGGCATTATTCAGCAAAATGGCGTAGGTTTGTAGATTAGGTAAAATGTCTAATATATAAACCGAACGCGGTTATATTTTGACTAAACATACGAATGACTACAGCAACAAAAACACCAAGATTACTGGCAGCGGCCAAAGAATTTAACATCGGTAAAGAGACTCTGGTAGAATTTCTGACCGGTAAAGGCTTTGAGATCAATGCAAGTAATCCGAATACGAAACTTACCGAGGTAATGTATGATGCCTTGCAGGCAGAGTTTGCTCAAGACAGACTGGCTAAACGCAAGAGCGAAGAATTATCATTGCCGAAGGGGTCGCTGTTGGATAACCTGAAGAAATCGAAAGAGAGTGCCCAAGCACCAGTGCCAGAGAAAGTAGCAGAACCGGAAGTAAAGGAAGCGGCACCAGAAAAGAAGAAAGAGGAAAAGCCAAAAGCAAAAGAACCTGAAGTAGCTACACCAGCCCCTACACCAGTTGTAGAGGTGAAAGTAGAAGTGCCGGCACCTACGCCAGTAGCTGTAGAACCAGAAGAAGCACCAAAGAAAGCTGCCAGTAAAAAGAAGTCGGAGGAAGTAGAAGAAATTGAGGTTACGGCTAAGAAAAAAGAAATCAAAGTAAAAGAGGAAGAAGATCCGGAACATATAGAA
>JBAWXE010000156.1:0-4494 GCA_037144255.1 Bacteroidota bacterium
TCATTGCGGGAAATACAGTCCACTTGCCATGCCTGCGCACTAGTGCAAAAAGAGAAAAGATACCACCCTCACCTTTGTTATCTGCCTTTAGTGTGAGCAGAACATATTTGATAGTGGTTTGTAATGTCAGTGTCCATATGATACATGATAAACCACCAATGATGAGTAATTCGCTGATCTCTTTACCATTACAAATAGCATTCATTACGTAAAGAGGAGAAGTTCCAATATCACCGTAAATAATACCAAGTGCTACAATAATACCGGCAAGGGAAGCTTTGTTCAGGTTTTTGGCCACAGTAAAAGGTGGTTGAGGTTTTATATAACTGACAAATTTATAACTTAATATCTATCTTCTATAAGTATTACACCTTATTAACTGATTTTGCATGATAAAGTTGATACCAATTAGAAAGATAAAATCTTTATATGCAAATGCTATAAATGGATGATTGGTCGTAACTTTGCACACTTTAATGGTCAAGATAGAAAATATAGAGTTAGGGGATTTTCCATTATTGCTGGCGCCTATGGAGGATGTAAGCGATCCGCCTTTCCGTGCTGTATGTAAGCAGTATGGTGCCGATCTGATGTATACAGAATTCATATCATCAGAGGGATTGATACGTGATGCTATGAAAAGCCGCCAGAAATTAGATATTTTCGATTATGAACGCCCTATAGGTATTCAGATATTTGGAGGCGATGAAGAGGCTATGGCCATGGCTGCCAAGATAGTAGATACCACTCAGCCCGATCTTTTGGATATCAACTTCGGTTGCCCGGTGAAGAAGGTAGTATGTAAGGGAGCAGGTGCAGGTGTGCTGAAGGATATTGACCTGATGGTGCGCCTGACCAAAGCTGTAGTTCGCTCTACCAACTTACCTGTTACTGTTAAGACAAGACTGGGTTGGGATGATAACACTAAGAATATAGAAGAAGTAGCAGAACGCCTGCAAGATGCCGGAGTGAAAGCGCTCTCTATACATGGACGTACCAGGGTGCAAATGTATAAAGGTGATGCAGACTGGACCCTTATAGCCAAAGTGAAAGATAACCCCCGCATACACATTCCTATATTTGGTAATGGTGATATAGATACTCCTCAAAAGGCATTGGAATATAAGAACCGCTATGGTGTAGATGGGGTAATGATAGGTCGTGCTGCAATAGGCTACCCTTGGATATTCCGTGAGATAAAGCATTATATAGCTACCGGTGAGATATTAGCACCTCCTACTCTCGAAGAGCGTTTAGATGCTTGCCGCAAACATTTATATGGTAGTATACAATGGAAAGGACAGAAACTGGGTATCTTAGAAATGCGCAGACACTATGCCAATTACCTCAAAGGCTTATCGCATATCAAGGAGTTCCGTACAAGACTGGTATCTACTGATAGCCCCGATGAGCTGGAACAGATATTCAATGATATTATAGCTCATTACGCACAGACTACTGAAATGGTAGGTTAATTATCGTATCTCAAATTACATCATGACCCGCATAGGACTTATTTCAGACACTCACAATTATTTGGATGAGGCCGTATTCCGGCACTTTGATAATTGCGATGAAATATGGCATGCAGGTGATTTTGGAACAGCTACTATTTCAGATCAGTTGAAAGCTTTCAAACCACTGCGTGGCGTATATGGCAACATAGATGGCTACGACATTCGTAGCGAATTTCCCGAGGATCTGAGATTCAAATGTGAAGATGTTGATGTGCTCATGACACATATAGGTGGTTACCCCGGTAGATATGCCCCTCGTATACGTGCCGAATTACAAGAGCACACACCACAACTATTTATCTGCGGACATTCTCATATACTCAAAGTAATCTATGATGAGAAACTGAAATGCCTGCATATGAACCCCGGCGCTGCCGGCAAGCATGGCTGGCATAAGGTACGAACCCTTATACGTTTTTTGATAGATGGTAAGGATATGAAACAGTGTGAAGTGATAGAGTTGGGTGCCAGATAAATCAATACGAATACATTACTTTTGCAAAAACGACATTATGGGTATTTCAGATTTTTTATTTAATCAAAAAGCAGAGAAAGCTGCTGCTAACTTAAAGGCAGGAGAAGATTTTCTGGAGGCTAATAAACAGAAAGCAGGTATCATAGCATTGCCTAGTGGGCTACAGTATGAGGTGATGACCGAAGGTACAGGTGCTAAGCCGAGTGCCAGAAGTAAAGTGACTTGCCATTATCATGGTACATTGATAGATGGTACTATGTTCGATAGCTCTGTGAAAAGAGGACAACCTGCTACCTTCCCGCTGGATGGTGTTATAAAAGGATGGACAGAAGGTGTGCAACTAATGCCACTGGGTAGCAAATGGCGCTTTTTTATCCCTCCACATTTGGGCTATGGTGATAGACAAGTGAGTGCAGAGATAGGCCCTAACAGTACGCTGATATTCGAAGTAGAACTATTAGCTATCAACTAATAATAAACTAGTAAGGTTAAGAAGGGTTGCCTGCTACGCAGGCAACCCTTCTGTTTTAATGTTCTGTTCTTTACTTGTTTATATAGTACTTTTCAAGTTCAGTTCTTTCATTTGTTTCTCATCTATGGCAGATGGTGCATCCAGCATCACATCGCGGCCTGCATTGTTCTTAGGGAATGCTATAAAGTCACGGATGGATTCCTGACCGCCCAACAATGAACAAAGTCTATCGAAACCGAAAGCTATACCGCCATGCGGTGGTGCGCCATATTCAAATGCACCTAGTAAGAAACCGAATTTCTCTTGCGATTCTTCTTTGCTCATACCTAGGGCTGCAAACATTTTCTCTTGTATATCTCTTTGGAAGATTCGTATAGATCCGCCACCTATTTCAGTACCATTCAGTACTATATCGTAGGCATTGGCTTTTATGTCTGCATATTTGCTTAGGTCATTCATCCACTCTATTTGCTCAGGCTTAGGAGATGTGAAAGGATGGTGTCTGGCTACCCAGCGATCATCTTCTTCATCATATTCAAACAATGGGAAGTCTATTACCCATAGAGGTTTGTAGTCATCAGGATTGCGCAGGCCTAGTTTGTTACCCATTTCCAGTCGCAGTTCGCTCATGGCTTTGCGGGTACGAGTTTCGGCACCGGCAAGTATCAGTATCAGGTCGCCACTATTAGTTTTGCAGAATGATGCTATTTCTTTCAGCTTTTCTTCGTTGAAGAATTTATCTACACTGCTTTTATAAGTGCCGTCTGTATTACACTTTACGTATATCAGCCCGGTCATACCTATCTGTGGACGTTTTACCCAGTCAGTCAGTTCGTCCAATTGCTTACGAGTATACTCGCTGGCATTAGGTACTGCTATGGCTAGTATGGTCTCTGCATCGTTGAATACTTTAAAGTCTGTACCTGTAGCTAAAGGCGAATTGTCAGTGTATTTATTATTTGCCTTCAGGTTGTTCAGCTTCATCTCGAAACGCAGATCGGGCTTATCGTTACCATAGTTCCACATGGCATCATCCCATGTCATGCGCGGGAAAGTATAGGTAATATCTACACCCTTTACATCTTTGAATACGTGTTTGAACAAGCCTTCAAAAGTGTTCAGTATATCTTCTTGTTCCACAAAGCTCATTTCACAGTCTACCTGTGTGAACTCCGGTTGTCTATCTGCTCTCAGATCCTCATCGCGGAAACATTTCACTATCTGATAATAGCGATCGTAACCACTTACCATCAGCAGTTGTTTGAATGTCTGAGGGCTTTGTGGCAATGCGTAGAATTGTCCTGCGTTCATTCTGGATGGCACTACGAAATCGCGTGCACCCTCGGGTGTAGACTTGATGAGGAATGGTGTTTCAATATCCCAAAAGCCCAGAGTATCCAGATAATTACGTACAGAACGATTTACCTTGTAACGCAATTCGATATTACGCTTAAGAGTAGGGCGGCGCAGATCGAGATAACGATATTTCATACGCAGCTCATCGCCACCATCGGTTTCTTCCTCTATGGTAAATGGAGGGGTAGATGCTATATTCATAATGGCAAAATCCATTACTTCTATTTCTATATCGCCTGTTGCCAGTTTAGGATTTTTATTACTACGTTCCAGCACCTTACCTTTTACCTGTATCACATATTCTCTGCCTATAGGTGTTTGTGCCAGTTTATCATTCAGTTGCTCATTGAACAGGAGTTGGGTGATGCCATAACGGTCTCGCAGATCTATAAAAGTGATGCTGCCAAACTTTCTGACGGTCTGTGCCCAACCCGCCAGGGTTACCTCTGAGCCCACATGGGACATTCTTAATTCTCCGCTGGTATGTGTACGGTACATAAATATGATTTGAAAAACACCGCAAGATAATCTTAATGCTGCAATTGCTGAATGCAACAATTTATTGATATGATGATAAAGGGATTGGAATGTTACATTTCGTGTGGAATTTTTTATGGTTAGTGGGAAGTTTGAATGGTTGGTTTTCAATGGTTTGTGTGATCTCAAAAGTTACA
>JBAWXE010000157.1:0-4396 GCA_037144255.1 Bacteroidota bacterium
AGCAGCGGCAATAAAGAATATATGGAGTTTGTAGTAGTAGGCACCAGAACCTGCACTGATAGTACAGCCGATCTGAGGAACTGGATAATAGATGATCAGAATGGATGGTATGGAGGTACCGGAACAGGTGTTGCCAGCGGACATAAAAGATTTGTAAATACAGCCAACTGGCAACATGTACCCTATGGGTCGATAATAGTGGTTTATAATGATGCTGATGTAAATTCGAGCATGACTCTTGCAAATGATCCAACAGATGCTAATCATGATTATGTATATGTAGTGCCTATCAGCAGTACTTACTTAGAAGAAAATACCGGAACTCCTGTTTCTCCATCCAGTCCTACATTTATATATCCCACTACAGGTTATACAGCAGGAGGTACTTGGAGTGGAATAGCCTTGTCTAATTCGGGAGATGCTGTTGTCGTGGTATCACCCACAAATTTATCAACCGCATATCATTCGATAACATTTGGATTAACTATTAACCCGCCTCTACAATCACCTACCGTTCAAATGGCCAATGTGAGTGGCGGACATAATTGCTACTTGTCCAATAATGGGTATACCAGTGCAACTAATTATTCTATAGGACTTGCAGGAGTAAATGAGACTCCGGGAGCTCCTAATTCAGCAGCCAATGCAACATGGATCAATAGCATGAGAGTACAGGTAGCAGGCGGTGGCAGTATTACTAATATCATTGCAAGTATTTGCCAAGGGCAAACCTATTCATTCAATGGCAGCAATTTCAGTACTTCAATAATAGATACAGCCATATTTCCGGTATTAGGGGGTTGCGACTCTATGTCCATATTGCATTTAACTGTTAACCCAATTCCTGTGGTTACAGCCGGCAGTAATAGCCCATTATGCGCAGGTAGCATATTAAATCTTACTGCTACTAATGTTATTGGTGCAACCTATCAATGGGCCGGCCCAAACTTATTTAGTAGTAGCAGTCAAAACCCAAGCATAACAAATATTACAACAGCCAATGCAGGTACATATACCCTTACAGCTACTGTCAACGGATGTACATCTGAACCCAGTGATGTTTTGGTAGTAATTACTAATGCTCCTGTAGCACCTACAGCCAGCAGTAATAGCCCTGTATGTGCAGGTAATAATATATTGTTAACAGCTAGTGGGATTGCTAATGCACAATATAACTGGACTGGGCCTAATACTTTTGCCAGTAATTTACAAAACCCAATCATTACAGCAGCAGGAGTAATAAACGCCGGAACATACTCTGTTACTGCTTCTATCAATGGTTGCACTTCACCTGTAACAACAGTAAATGTAATAGTTGCTGCAACTGCTGCTGCACCTACCACTAACAGTAATAGTCCAACATGTACCGGACAATCGATCAATCTAACAGCTACTGCTACAGGAGCTACTTCTTATAGCTGGACAGGGCCTAATGGGTTTACTAGCAATGTGCAAAGTCCAACTATTACTAATGTTACACAAGCCGATGCCGGTATTTATTCAGTTATTGCAACTGTAAATGGATGCCCTTCGCTGGTAGGAACAGTAACAGTAGTTGTGAATAAGCAACCATCACAACCAGATGTCGGAAGTAATAGCCCTGTATGCTTGGGAAATGATATTGATCTTACCACTTCTTCAGTAGCTGGCGCTACATATAGCTGGGCAGGACCTAATACATATAACAACAATTCTCAAAACCCAATAATTACACCTTCAACTTTGGCAAATGCCGGCACATATACTATTACTTTAACAGTACCGGGATGTTTACCAGTATCTAATACAACAAATGTATCTGTGGTTTTGCCACCAACTATTACCTTCAATACTACACGTACAAGTATCTGCCATTGGGATACTCTCCATATTCACACCTCAATTTTTCCTAGTGGTGTTTATACTTATAATTGGACTCCGAGCTGGCAAATAGACTTTAGCAATATACCTGATCCAACATTTACCGGTAATAGCAGCACTACCCTAGTACTTACAGTAACTGATAGTGCTCACTGCTCAGCAACAGACTCAATTAAGCTAAGCGTTACCATTCCTGATCACTTGAACCTGAATGATACTACCATTTGTCCCAATGATACCATTCAATTACATGCAATATCTATCAACGGCATTAACTCCATAAGATGGACACCTGACATATATATCAGTGATACAACTGTGGCATCACCATACATATGGCCCATTACCAATATTCATTACACCGTATATTCAGTAGATATGAGTGGATGTAAAGATACTACAGGGATCAATGTACGTATTGTGCCCGCTGCTGTTATCAATCTCCCCGATTCTGCAGTTATTTACCCCGGTGAAAACTATATGCTACACCCATCAGGCAACTGCATGTATTTTTCATGGACACCATCATTAGGTTTAAGTAATAATAATATTTCAGACCCTATTGCATCACCCGAAATTAGTACAAAATATTATGTAATAGGCACTACATCAGCCGGATGTACATCTACAGATTCAATTGACATTATTTTTTCACCTGAATCTTATATAGATATCCCCAATGCTTTCACTCCCGGTAATGGCCCAAATTCAAAATTGAAGGTTACACATAATGGTTTGGTTTCTCTCAAAAGTTTCAGTATTTATAATAGGTGGGGTAATAAGGTTTTTGAAACTACTGATATTGATGAAGGGTGGAACGGAGACTATAAAGGTGAGCCACAACCATTAGGGGTCTATGTATACATCGTAGAATCTTACACAGCCACTGGCAGAACATTTAATAAACATGGAAATGTAACTCTGATAAGATAAAATGGTTAATTATTGATAGCTACTTTATAATGAACATCTTAACTCATTTAATAATACCCAACTATACAAAAACAAAATTCAAAATATTTATTAAAAGTATTCCTAAAATAAGAAGTATTAATATTCAATAAACATTCTTTAATTTTCCCTTATAAAATGCACCATTTTAAAGTGCATCATTTAAAAGGGAGGGTGCATGCTATACAATTCTATAGTATTCTTTTTTTTCTTCATTATAGTTAGCAGCTTGTATTTCATACTGGCACACCGTTACCGTTGGGTGTTATTATTAGTTGCCAGTTGTTATTTCTACATGGCATCTGTGCCTGTGTATATCCTTATACTTTTCGCTGTTATGTGTATAGACTATATAGCAGGTATATTTATTGAGAATGCCACAGGCAGAAAGAGGTTAGCATTCCTAATAAGCAGTATAGTGGCCAATGTAGGTATCTTAGCCATATTTAAGTACTATAACTTCTTTGTTGATAATTTTGCTCATCTGCTTCATAACATAGGCCTTAATGCGCATCTACCTGCCATATCAATACTACTCCCTATAGGCCTTTCGTTTCATACATTTCAGTCTATGAGCTATACCATAGAGGTATATCGTGGTAATCAAAAAGCTGAGAAACATTTGGGTATCTATGCATTGTATGTTATGTTTTACCCACAGTTGGTAGCAGGTCCTATAGAGCGCCCTCAGAACATGCTACCACAGTTCAGAGAGAAAAAAGAATTTGATTATGCGCGGGTAACAAATGGTCTGCGACTTATGGTTTGGGGCTTATTCAAGAAAGTAGTGATAGCCGATAGACTGGCAGTGATAGTAGATATGGTGTATGCCAATCCTCATAGACAAAACGGCCCTAGTCTTATAATAGGTACATTCTTTTTTGCCTTTCAGATCTATTGCGATTTTTCGGGCTATTGCGATATTTCTATAGGTGCTGCCAGAGTAATGGATTTTCGCCTGATGCAGAATTTCAATTTCCCCTTCCGTGCCCGAAACATTACAGATTACTGGCGTCGCTGGCACATATCATTATCTACATGGTTCAGCGACTATGTTTTCTCCCCTTTCACTACCAAGTATCGCCATTGGGGCAAATGGGTCATAGTAAGTGGTTTGCTACTTACATTTTTTATTAGTGGGCTATGGCATGGTGCAGCATGGACATTCATTATTTGGGGCGTGTTACATGGGGTAGCTATTTGTTATGAATACCTGACTCTCAAAACCAGAAAGCGTGTTTTCTCTGCTATGCCCGCATGGTTGTCTGTCTGCATTGGCCGCAGCGGTACTTTTATATTCCTCTGTTTTACATGGATATTCTTCAGAGCCAAAAGCATACGGGATGCCATCTATATAGTGAAACATACTATTACCGATACCCCACAACAAATATTATTTGCCTTGCATGGCGGGCATACTACCACACCATACGATGCTGATAAACTAGGATTTGTAATAGCTATTGTATTGATACTGCTATTAGAATCTGTACATCATTGGCAGAATAAAGTAATAGTATCCACTTGGTTTGTGAAAAAGCCACTACTATTCAGGTGGGCTGTATATCTCGGTGTGTTACTATGC
>JBAWXE010000158.1:0-4329 GCA_037144255.1 Bacteroidota bacterium
TCTTTTATCTGTGCCAGATAATTACTATTGATAGCGCTCACCATTTTTATCATTTCTCGGGCTATTCCTTTTTCCGGTTTATCATCCGCTGCAAAATCAAACTTAGGCCTTTGCCCCTCACCCATATCCTGCGACACATGGCAATAACTACACTTCACCCCCAGCGATTTCGAAAAATCACGCATCATATTATGCAGCTCCTCACCACCTATATCTTTAGGCAGCACCTTCAGGTTCTTCGGCTTTTCATCATGTTCCTTCTGTGCAAAGGTTTGGGCGGCTACCATGGCCATACACAGCATAGCTGTTACTACTATCTTTTTGTTTGTTTTAAAATGCATAAGGATGGTTTTAATGATTGCTTACTAATTTAATTAAAAAATGGAATTTTCCATACTAAGACTTCATTTTGCTACTACACAATATAATATAACAAAATACACTCACATTTAACTCCGTCATTACAACTCCATATGTTATAGATAGCCTATAATATGCATCATTAATTTGCATGGGCAGATATGGCTCGTATTTTTGCAATCCAAATCATAACGAATGAAAGACTTTAAGAATGCTATTATAGAGTGTGTGCCCAATTTCAGCGAGGGGCATAATATGGACATCATCAAGCAGATAACCAATGAAATAGAAAAGATAGAAGGTGTGCAATTGCTGGATGTAGACCCCGGCAAAGCTACTAACAGAACAGTGGTCACTTTTGTAGGCAACCCATATGCTGTTGTAGATGCTGCTTTTCTGGCTATTAAAAAAGCGGGCGAATTGATTGATATGCGCAATCATACCGGCGAACATCCGCGTATGGGTGCTACCGATGTATGCCCTCTCATACCTGTGTCCGGCATCACTATGCAAGAGACTATCGAGTTTGCCAAAATGCTGGCCAAGCGGGTAGGAGAAGAACTGGATATACCTGTTTACTTGTATGAATATGCAGCATCTGCACCTTACAGAAGCAATCTGGCAGATATACGTAGTGGCGAATACGAAGGCTTTGCAGCCAAGATATTACAACCCGAATGGAAACCGGATTATGGTAGAGCAGCTTTCAACGAGCGTAGTGGTGCTACCGTCATCGGTGCTCGCGACTTTCTCATTGCATACAATGTGAATCTCAATACTACATCTACCCGCAGAGCCAATGCTGTGGCTTTTGACATCAGAGAGAAGGGTCGTCAGAGAACAGACGAAAAAGGCAAAGTTGTAAAAGATGCAAATGGAGAAGCCATCTGGAATGCCGGCTTACTGAAAGCTGTAAAAGCTATTGGCTGGTATATAGAAGAGTATGGTATCGCACAGGTGTCTATCAATCTTACTAACATGCATACCACCCCACTACATGTAGTATTTGATACTGCTTGCGAACGTGCTACTGCTAGGGGTTTGAGAGTTACAGGTAGCGAACTGGTAGGTCTGGTACCTCTGGAAGCCATACTCGAAGCCGGTAAATACTTCCTGCGCAAACAACAACGTAGCGTAGGTGTTAGCGAAGCCGAACTGATTAAAATTGCTGTTAAATCTTTAGGTCTTGATGAACTCACTCCTTTTGATCCACAGAAGAAAATAATAGAATACAGACTACGCGATGCCGCTGCTAATAAACTCATAGGCATGACACTCACACGCTTTGCAGAAGAAACAGCTAGTGAATCTCCTGCACCCGGCGGTGGCTCTATAGCAGCTTATTGCGGTGCTATGGGTGCGGCTTTGGGCACTATGGTGGCCAATCTTTCTTCTCACAAAAAAGGATGGGATAGTCGTTGGGAAGAATTCTCTAACTATGCAGAAACAGGTCAAAAACTGATGCAGGAAATGTTGCAATTGGTAGATGAAGATACCAACGCATTCAACCAAATAATGGCAGCATTCGGATTACCAAAAGGTAACGATGCAGAGAAAGCAGCACGCAAAGAAGCTATACAAGCCGCTACCATCAATGCTATCATTACCCCATTCAGAACTATGGAGTTAGCATTCCAATCATTTGATCTGGCAAAAGCCATGGCTGATATTGGCAACCCTAATAGTGTCAGCGATGCCGGTGTAGGTGCATTATGCGCCCGTGCAGCTGTCAAAGGTGCTTACCTCAATGTGATGATCAATTCACAAGACTTGAAAGATCACCCACAAGTAAAACCTATGATAGAAAAGGCCGAAGCTATGCATGCCGCTACCGAATCCAAAGAACAGGAAGTATGGAATATAGTGATGAGTAAAATGAAATAGGCAATATGTGATTCATAAAAGAAGCCCCATATTACTAGGTAATATGGGGCTTTATCATTATCGATATGTTTATTATTTTACCATACAAGTTGGCTCTTGCCTGATAGTGAAATTACAAGAGTTAGCAATAAAACAGCATTCATGAGCCCTGTGATGTAGCGCATTCGCCTTCTCTATCATGCTCACATCAGTTACTGTAACATGTGGATGCAATACCACCTCTGTAAAATGTCCTCCACCCGATGGCACTTCTACCATGGTACCTGTTGCATGATCTACATAGTCTGTTACTATCACACCTGCATCAGCACATAGGTGTAGGTACCACAACATATGACATGAAGAAATAGAGGCCAGCAGCATATCTTCAGGGTTATGTTTACTAGCATCACCCCTAAAGGGTATGTCTGAAGAAGCAGGTATATCTTGTTTGCCTTTTACATATATAGTATGACTACGTTCATATGCATCAGATCTTGTAGTACCATTCCCTATATTGCCCGTCCATTGTATAGAGACTGCGTAGTTGTGCTGTTTGCCCATGTTCTATTTTTTAGAAGTATAATATCTTACCATTGGTCTATGTTTGGATGTTTTATCCACCACTTCAAAACCGGCCCTCTCGAACGACTTATATAATCCTATCCACGCAAATGCATCAGGTAGTTTTTCTTGTGTAGGGATAGTAGGATATGCTTCTATTGCTTTTATTTTTTTCTTTTGGCATATGCTATTACCCCATTCAACAATGCTACTGAGACACCTAGTCTTCTGAAATTCTTATCTATGAAAAAACAAGGAATAGACCAAACTGCCTCATCATCTATGCGTTTATGAACTCTTGAATTCTCAATCTTCATAAAATCTTCTCGCGGTGCAAAAGCACACCAGGCAATGGGTTGGCCCTCATAGAACCCCAGGATACCGGTAGGTTTATTAGCCCATACCAGCTCTTTCATACTGTCCTTATTGCCATCATCCAGCTTACCTTCTACAAAATCAGCTTTCTTCAGTCTGTAATACATACACCAACAATTACCACATGCCCCCTTAGCACCAAAGAGTTGTACAAACTGATTCCAATTAGCTTTAGTAAGCGGCTCAAACGTCAATTCATCTAAAAACTCTGTATCGATAGTTTCGTTTACCATCCTTTTATTTCTTAGTGGCTACAATAGCATATACCATAGGTATCTTGTCACCTAAATGTTTGATGCGATATTTCCTTTCATCTAGTTTAACTGTTTCATTAAAACAGTTGTAAGGAGAATAATCATACTCGTTCAACAGATCTATACTCAAACCCTCCCTTATCAATGCATTCAGTACTTCGCTCATGCTATGATTCCAGGATACAGATTCATGTTTGATAGGTGCTTCTCTATCTGCATAGGTACCCGATTCTAATTCTACGATCGTCTCTTTATTAAAATAGTTATACTGCACTTCTTTAAAATTCTCATCGAACATCCATACTACAGGATGAAACTCTACTATTATAAATTTGCCACCGGGTTTCAGAAAATGCGCAATGATCTTAGCCCATTTATCCATATCGGGTAGCCAACCAATAGCACCGTAAGAAGTGTATATGATATCAAATTGCTGATGAAGATGCGCTGGAAGATCATATATATCACAACACACAAAGTGAGCGTTGATATTGATTTGTGTTGCTAGTTGTTGAGCTTGTGCAATAGCCTTATCAGATAAGTCCATACCCGTAACATGCGCACCCAGCCTAGCTAACGAGAGTGTGTCTTGCCCAAAATGGCATTGCAAGTGCAATAAGGATTTACCTTTGATGTCACCTAAAAGTTGTAGTTCTATATCATTGAGTGAGGATGCACCATTGATAAAATCATCATTCTTATAAAACTCTGACTTGACATGATAATCTGTGCGCTGGTTCCAGCTCGCTTTATTCTTCTCTATGTAATCTTGAGGGATGTTCATTGTTGATATTGTGCTATGCAAACAAATATCGCAACAATAGTTGAGAAAGAGATTTCTTAGGTTGTTGGAATGGTATCAAATAAGAATGCCCCATCGTATGATGAGGCATTCAATGAATATGGCAGCTAC
>JBAWXE010000159.1:0-4092 GCA_037144255.1 Bacteroidota bacterium
GTCTATGCCCTTTGCTACAGATAGCTTTGATGCGGTGACCTGTGCCTATGGTGTTCGTAATTTTGAGCATCTGGAGCCGGGCCTGATGGAGATGTGCCGAGTAATGCGCCCAGGGGGTAAAGTAGCTATACTGGAATTCTCGCACCCATCTAAGTTTCCTGTGAAGCAGCTATATAAATTTTACTTCCGTTATATACTACCTACTCTTGGTAAGATGGTATCTAAGCATAGTAATGCTTATACCTATTTGCCTGAGTCTGTGAATGCATTTCCGGAGGGTAAGGTGTTTTGTGAAGCACTAACACGTAGTGGATTTAAAGATGCCAAGGCTCGCCCGCTGACCTTTGGGATTACTACACTATATACTGCTACAAAGTAGATCAACCATAGTTGTAATATAATAATTAGTAATAAAAAAGCCGGATACTTTAGTATCCGGCTTTTTTATATAAAGAGGTGTAATTATCTAACCAGTGTAACATCTCCGAGGTCTGTCAACTCAATACCTTGAGCATTTACAACGCGTATCAGGTAATGGTATGTGCCGATATCGCAAGGGTTACCATTGTAAGTACCATCCCATCCGCCATTAGGATCAAGCGTGCTGAACACTTCTTCGCCCCAACGATTGAATACTCTGAATTCTAACAAGCTGTGGAATTTGATATTGCTTATTCTAAAGATATCGTTTTTGCCATCGCCATTAGGAGAGAAAGCCGAAGGTACATAATGTTCAGGGTATCTGATGTTTACCTGCACATGTGCGGAGTCTACACAACCACCTTCGCTAAAACCGATAACAGTAAAATATGTTGGTTCAAGAGGGGTAGCAACAGGATCGCCCATATTTGGATTGTCTAAACAATTAACGGGTGTCCATGTATAATAGTAAGCACCACGAGCATGTAGTCTAATACTGCTACCATAATCGATAGTAGCCATAGTAGAAACATCGAGTAAATGAATAGGCATATGAGCGTGTACAACCATACTATCTTCTGCGATACAGCCGAAAGGTGCAGTAGCAGTAGCAGTGAAGTGATATACATAAGTACTATCTAAGCCGCTAAAGAAAGATGTCATAATTGTATCTGTTCTTCCAATGTTTCCTGCCGGAGACCAATTGTAAATGAAATTGGTAAAATAAGAAGGTGCATCCGTGCTTGCAACCAAAATAACAGAATCTGTTGTAAGGCAAGTCATTGTATCAGGGAACGGCATATGAACTGCAATATGTATGATCTCAAAGTTGTGACTAGCAGTAGCCACACAACCAACAGAGTCAGTAACAGTCAAAACTGTGGTCAGTAAATTAGATGTTGTAAAAGTGTGAACAGGATTGATAGCAGTAGAGGTGGCACCATCACCAAAAGCCCAAGAGCTGGTAATACCGTCTCCAGATGAATTATTAGTATAGTGAACAGCAGTACCTCTACAAATAGAATCTCTATCAACAGTAAATGCAGCGATTACCGGATTGTGATTGATAGTAACAGTTTGAGTCATTGTATCAATACAATGATATGTCATAGTAATGAGACGCACTACATAACTACCTGCTGATGAGTAAATGTGTGAGGTAGGTGCAACAGCATTAGGGCCTGTGAGGTATTGTGTAGTACCATCGCCGAAATCCCAATAAGATGAATCAATAACACCAGGTGTGATAGTAGATAAGTTGGTAAAATTAACGGTATCATTTAGGCAGCCCGGATGTACCAAATAAGAAAAGTTTGTTGTCATTGAACCAAAGGTAACATTGATGGTATCGATGATAGTAACATGGCAGCCTTGTGTCATAGCTGTCATATGAATATAATAAGGGCCACCTGCGGTATAAACATGAGAAGTATTAGAATTGGCAGTAGCACCAGTAAACATTACAGTAGGAGAACCATCGCCAAAATCCCAAATACAAGTATCGAGAGGAGTTACAGTAGTATTAGTAAAGAATACAGTATCTGCAACGCAATTTTTGTTGTAAGTAGCATTAAAACTTGCAACAAGACCTGTGCCAATATTAACAGTAACAGTATCGTAAGTATCAGACTGAGCACAACCAGCAGTAAAGTGTGCGTGGCATATGTAGCTAACAGGTCCAGGAGGTTGGTTTGCAGGGAAACAAACCTGAGTAGCTGCACCATTACCAACTACTGCACCTGTAGATTGATTTGTCCAAGTGTAAGTAACTGTAGGAGGAGTAGCTGCAGGGTTAGGAGTAAAGCGATAAGCATAGTTAGTTATTGCACCAGTTTTAGGATTGTAACCGGCAGGAGTATAGAAAACAGAACCGGCAGCATTTTCAATACCGAGGATAGAATAATCAGAATTCCATGAAGAGCATGATGGTCTGCTTTGTACATAAATATCTATGATGTTGCTAGATTCATACATGACAACTTGTTGAGTTCCTAAAGAGGAGTTGCAGCTAAATTCAGGTACTTGACTCCAAGATACTACGAACACCCTACAAGGTGCAGAACCATAAGTAGCATAGGAGATAGTACCACCTAAGATAGGGTACATATCGTAATAAGCACCCATGATACAATCCTCAGTTGCATTGGTATTACTAGCAGGTAAAGCACCGCTAGCTAGTGACCAAGGGCAATACAATAATGCTTGTGTAATATCGAATGAGACCTCACCATTAGAACCAATGGTAATAGCATTGTGTGCTTGACCAAAGAAACAAAATGAGAATGGCAAGTTGGTAACAGGACCATAATAATCATCCTGTGGAATAGAAACAATATTAGAGCCTACGAATGGATATGGAGCCCATGGTATAGTAGAGCCAGTATATGTAGGCAACACATCGTGAATAGTAGTATTGGAGCTGATCACATATAAGTTGGCACAATTACCTGCGCATATTGCTGTATCAGGATTAGCCTGAACAACACTTATTGGGCAAGTAGGAGTTTGTGCGTATCCCGGTGAAGAGATGAATAAAATGAATGCAATGACTGCAAAACGTAAAGCATGTCGCATACTAATTCTGTTTTTGTATTCTATAAGACAACCACAACTTATAAAAAGGTTGGTTGCTTTTGTAAATTGTTAATTAATGACGCAAGTCCAAAGTTAATTATTTAGTACAATAAATGGTAGTGTACATAATTATATTGTTGCATTTTTTTTAAATTTTGATGAAATCTTCATGTAATCCTATAAAACGCTGATTGTAAATATATTACAAATAAATAATAATTAAATTTAAATGATTTTCATTTTTGAGTAGGCTCAAGGGCTTAATTGTAATTGTAATTTCATTATGTTTAATTGTGACCGTAACGAAAATATTTTTTCATTATGAAGAATCCTATCTGATATAAGTTAATAAATAATATTATTGCATATATGAATGAGAAGGGTAAAGCAGCCCTGAAAATTATCATATTAACAAAAATCAGTTCGTATGTATGAGATCATTTGATAAGAACTACCTATTGGTTGTAATTATAACTTTTGTGCCAAAGCATGTAAGGGATATGTAATAATAACATGTTGTAGTAAGTAAATAATATTTTTAATTAGTTGGCACACCACGTGGTAATGGTGCAGGTGTATTTAGGTCAATATATTCGCGAAATTCAATTTTAGGCATTATAGTCCCAACAGAATTATCAGCTTGATCAAGAGGTGTGCCTAGAAGAAGTGTAGAACTTGAAGAAAATACAGGTTGCACTAATGGGTCTTGTCCAAGTGAAGTGCATACTGGTGCACGTGGTTCAGGAACAGACCATGCCATCTCTGGGCGTAAGACCATATCACCATGATGAGTCGGCAAATAAATTCTTTTTCCTTGACGCAGTGGTTGTGTAGCTGCATCAGTAAGTTCATTTATATTCTGAGATGTTGTAATCTGGTTACCATTTGCATCATATACTGTCATAGCTGGGTCAAGTTTATCCGGGTCTACGATATTTCCACTTGCATCATATATAGTTCCTACAGGATTTCCTTTACCATCCATATTTGTGCTGATACTTGTTGTAGTCATTAATTTGCCACCAGGACCAGCAATATACAGTGTCTGATTAGCAGTTGGCACATACATTATTGTTCCAATTGAATCATATAATGTAC
>JBAWXE010000160.1:0-4071 GCA_037144255.1 Bacteroidota bacterium
ATACGATAGAGGCTCCCAAACCAATGATGAAATTCTTGATGTACTTACCCTGTTTGGTTTCGAAAAACAGTGCTAATGAATTCATGTTATTGTCGTTTTTCTTTTCGAGTTTAAAAAAAGGTTGAAATGTTTTTTTGTTGGATTAACGTCTGTTGGTCAATGATTGTGAAATTTCACGATACATACAACGGAAGCCGATATAAGCTTTTGAAGTATCTGCATATTCAAAATCACGAGTGCTTACCTGCAGGTAGAAAGAAACATCTCTCCAGCTACCACCACGAACTACTTTGCGTTTTTGCCATTGAGGATCATTTTCTTTACTTCTGATATTGATATCAGGATTGATGTCTGCTACATTTTGGTAAGCATTACCATAATAAGAAGAGTTGGTCCACTCTGATACGTTACCTGCCATTTGATACAAGCCATAATCATTAGGCCAGTAACGATCTACAGGTTGTGTATATAAACCACCATCAGCAGCATAGTTACCGCGTTGAGGTTTGAAGTTAGCTAAGTAGCAACCTTTCTTATTTACGATGTAAGGACCACCCCAAGGATATGGAGCTTCGTTACGTCCACCGCGTGCTGCCCATTCCCATTCCCATTCGTTAGGAAGATCGAAGTTACCTTCGAAGAATTGACGAGTTTTTTCACGTTCGCTTTTCCAGAAATGTGTACGCCAATCACAAAATGCTTTTGCTTGTACCCAGTTAACACCAACAACAGGATAGTTGTTGAAAGCAGGGAACCAGTTATACTGAACAGCTATAGGCTCATTATATGAATAAGTGAATTGACGAACCCAAACTGCTGTATCCGGATATGCAGGTACATCATGTTTTTGGATATAATCAGTGCGTTTGAAGTTAGGTGCTCCTGAACTTCTTGCAGCCAAATCGTAATCGAATGTTTCGTAATGATACACCAATTTAGAATTGTCCAATTCTTTTTTACCCCAACCTGATTGGTCAGCAGGAATAAAGAAATTAGCCAGTTGATCTTGCAGATCAGCATCATTCCAGTTGATATGTTTTCTCATATCAACACGTTGTGTGCCATCAGGATTATCAATAAAGTTGCCTAATTGTACATTAGCCATAGAATCTCTAACCCAGTTCGTATACTGACGATATTCTGCGTTAGTGATCTCGGTTGCATCCATGTAGAAACCCGTGATCTGTGTAGTGCGTACCAATGCGTCGTTCTTACCACGAACATCCTCGTCGCTAGCACCCATTCTTAAAATACCAGTTGGAACCCAAACCATGCCAATCGGTACCGGAGCCTTATAGTTCAATCGGTTTTGTACACCTACCAACTGACCTCCAGGACCCGATGGACCGCAGCTTGCAGCTAATGCCAGTAATGCGACAGCCGAGATCTTCAGGGAAAATTGTTTCATACTACTGTTATTATTTTTTTGCGATTAGGCAAATAAAGTAAATTTTTCGGTAACGGCGTAACTTTTACTACCAAACCGGCACACAATATTTAAAGATTTTTCCAAAAATGCAAGCGTGCCCAAAAAATTGTTCCTTTTTTCCCAACCATTAATGTTTAGAAAATATTCAATATGTCTACAGTATTCCTAATTGTTAAAGTAAGCCTAAAGCTGCTCCCACCTCTGTTACCGGCTCTAGGCAAGCAGTCTGTGTACAAACAAATATAACCGTTTTGCCGGGCATTTTTTTACCCTCAAGTATCGGCAAATCAAATATTTCTTTTTCTGAAGTGAGTATAAATGCCTCCGGAAGGTAGTTTTTCTGCATTTCTACTCTTTTTTTCTGAGCTTCATCTCCTACACAAACCACTGTTTTCAAACCTTTGGCATATCTCTGCAATAAAATGGCCCAATAACCGAACGAATAGGTGTAGTGCAATGCTGTATGAGCCATATGCTGCAACATAAATTCTGCTTGTTCCAACCAGTCATTTCGCTCCATACAAAGTCCCAGTAATAATAAATTATGTGTCATCAATGCATTGGCCGATGGTGTGGCACCATCATACATATCTACTTTGCGAACGGGAATATCTTTTTGCTGATCAGATGTGTAATAGAAAAAGTTGCCATCCTCATGCAGGAAATGTGCTACCACATTTTCAGCACATGCATTGGCTTGTAGTATCCATTTATTATTTCCACTGGCTGTACCTAATTGCAATAAGGCTTGTATCAAATAAGCGTGATCATCCAACTTTGCACAGATACGTGCTGTACCATTTTTCCAAGTATGCCATAATATATTGTCTTGCAGATAAGTTTGCAACATCCATTGCATATGCTTTTCTGCTGCTTGCAAATAACTCTGATTTTGAAAACTGACACCTGCTTTTGAAAGTGCCAGATTCATCAGTGCATTCCATGATAATAAACATTTATCGTCGGTCATGGGGCGCACTCGTGTAGCACGAAGTGCCCACAATTTCTCATTCACTTTTTGTATTCTTTGCTCTACTTCTTGCAGGCTGATATTGTGCTTAGTAGCCAGTACTTCATGTGTAGTGGTTACATGCAGTATATTGGTCTCTTCCCAGTTGCCATGTTCACTCACTCCATAGTATTCTGCTACTATTATATCGTTAGTATCTAATACTTGCATCCACTCATCCCATGTCCATGTATAGAACTTACCTTCTACACCTTCGCTATCAGCATCCAATGCACTATAGTAGCCACCACTCTTATCCTTCAGTTCTCGATCTGCAAATGCAATAGTGTCTTCTACTACCTTTTTATATTGTTCATTACCGGTGATATTATACGCATCGCAGAGTGAAAGAATGAGCAATGCATTATCGTACAACATTTTTTCAAAGTGTGGTGCCAACCATTTTTTATCGGTAGAGTATCTGGCAAAACCTCCTCCCAACTGATCATAAATGCCACCTGCAATCATACAGTCCAAACTCAATAATGCTTGTTGTAATCCTGCTTCATTTTTCGTGAAATGATATTGCTCTAATAAGAAACTGACGGCCATGGTGCCGGGGAATTTTGGTGCAGCACCAAAGCCTCCGAATTCTGTGTCTGCTTGTTTCAATAATGTATCGGCCATCTCCTTGCAGGTATCCATATTCCATTGGGTACCCTTGCCTGCCATACCTACCAGCGATGCCTGTTTCAGATACTGCAACATTTGTTCTGCCTGTGCAGATACCTCTGTGGGCTGAGATGTAAATATCTCGTTCATACGTTGCAACAATTCTGTCCATGATGGGCGATTGTATGCCGCACGTGGGGGAAAATAAGTGCCTCCGTAAAAGGGTATTCTATCGGGTGTCACAAACACATTCAGCGGCCAGCCACCACTACCACTTATGGCCTGCACAGCATCCATATACATATGGTCTACATCTGGGTGTTCTTCTCTGTCTACTTTTATATTGATAAAATGCTCGTTCATGTAGGCAGCCACGGTCTCATTCTCAAAACTCTCACGCTCCATCACATGGCACCAATGGCAGGCCGCATAGCCTATGCTTACCAGTACGGGTTTGTTCTCTGTCTTAGCTTTGGCAAAAGCCTCATCTCCCCATGGATACCAGTCCACCGGATTATGTGAGTGTTGTAATAAGTAGGGGCTTTGTTCGTGTATGAGTCGGTTAGTCATACTGCGAAGGTAATAGCTATACGCAAGTATGATATTACCATTATTGATAGGGGCATAAAAAAGGGGCACAACATGTTGCGCCCCTTTCTCTATATAAAGTTTGTATTATTATTTTTTAGCTCCGGAAAGGAAACGCTCTAATGCCGATACCATAGATGGCGAATTAGGGGCCGGTGCTTTTACATCCAGTCTCAGTCCTGCATCTTCAATGGCCTTAGAAGTAGTTGGTCCAAAAGCGCCTATCACTGTGCCATTTTGTTTATAAGCAGGGTCGTGAGAGAATAATGCTTGTACACTGAATGGACTGAAGAATACGATCATATCGTAGTTGGCCTGCATCACAGGTGTGATGTCATTGCTTACAGTACGATAGAGTGACGCTTCTGCGAATTCTATGTTGTGGTTGGTCAGGAATTGTTAAAGTATCAGAAAAACCTACAGGTATAGCTAG
>JBAWXE010000161.1:0-4061 GCA_037144255.1 Bacteroidota bacterium
TAACATTTACTTTTATCCACATGCGTCATAGTCTCATTCAACACAATTCACACACTGTCGCATTTTTTCTATCTTTGCCTTGCATTTCAATTGAGATGCTTCGGGGTGCCTACTATCAAAGGCTGAGATCATACCCGCTGAACCTCGACCGGGTAATGCCGGTTAGGGAATTACAAATTCAGCTTTATCTTCTCTCTTCCTCGGTTATTTATAAGAGTATTATTTGTCGGTACCTAACGGCATAAGGTATTTCATCATATAAGCAACTGAGCCACAGAGAAATAAAAAATGCATGACTCCGAACTGTATTGTTTAAATACTTTTCATGCAACACACAAAGAACACTTTCCTTACCATCGGCATGGCACTATGCGCCGCTACCGCTACTGCCCAGTCTGCCGATACAGCTCGTCCCTTACTGTACAAAGAGCAAACATTACAACCGGTAGAAGTACGCTCACTGCGTGCAGGTAGCGATGCCCCTTTTGCCAAAACAGACATCAGCGGCAAGGACTTAGAAAAACAAAACCTAGGCGAAGACCTGCCTATGTTATTGCAGTACACACCATCAGCGGTCACTACTCCCTATCCTTGTGCACGTGTGGGTTACACAGGTCTGCGTATCAGGGGTGTAGATGCTTCTCGAATCAATGTCACCCTCAATGGTATACCTGTGAACGACCCCGAAGAACAAGGCACTTATTTTGTAGACCTGCCTGATATGGCCTCTGCTGCCAGCTCTATACAGCTACAACGCGGCGTAGGTACTTCTACCAATGGTGCAGGTGCTTTTGGCGCTACTATGAGCATCAGCAATATCAATCAAATGGATAGCGCGGGTGCTATTATGAACAGCAGCTACGGTTCATTCAATACCAAGAAGAATACTTTGATGGCAGGTACAGGTATGCTCAAAGGTGGTTGGCAGTTTGATGTACGCCTCTCTCAGATCAATTCTGATGGCTACATCCAACGCTCCGCTTCCGATCTGCGTTCTATGCAGTTCACCGCCGGCTGGACACCTAATGATAAGACCTCTCTGCACTTAATGGTCATGACAGGTACCGAAAAGACAGGCCAGGCTTGGGATGGTGTTTCTCAGGATTCACTCAAGACCAATCGCACTTTCAACGAATTAGGCCTCAAAAGCGATGGTACTTACTATAAGAACCAAACCGATAATTACCAGCAAGACTATTATCAGCTCTTCGCCGATCATAAATTCTCACCTTATATCACAGGGCATATCGGCATCTTCCTTACTAAGGGTCGTGGCTATTACGAGGAGTACAAAATGAACCAAGCTTATGCCGATTACGGTTTATCAGGTGTTCCTTATGGCGCTGGTACCAAGGATACTACAGACCTTATCCGCCAGCTATGGCTAGATAATTACTACTACGGCGCAGTATTTTCACTCATGTACGAGAAGAACCAAACACAACTCACACTGGGTGGCGGTCTCACACAGTTCGAAAATCAACATTATGGTTATGTCAATTGGGCACAATTTGGTGGTGTACCTGATAATTACAAATGGTATCAGAATGATGCACAGAAGAATGATTTCAATATATACCTGAAAGCACAACACAAATTTGGCGATAAACTCATTGCTTATGCAGATGTGCAATACCGCAGCATAGCTTATTTCATCAATGGTTTCGACGACAATGCTTCTTTACGTCCTAATGTCAATTACAGTTTCTTCAATCCTAAAGCTGGTCTTACTTACTTGCTGCGCAATACATCTGCACAACGTCAGAGAATATATGCATCTATAGCAGTGGCCAACAGAGAACCTAATCGTGCCGATTTTGAAGCTGCACAGCTAACATTGCCTAAACCTGAGTCTTTGTACGATGCTGAAGCAGGTTACGAGATCAGTAAAAAGAAATGGAATTTCGGTGCAAATCTCTATTACATGAGTTATAAAGATCAGTTGGTACTTACCGGCCAGATCAATAGTGTGGGTGAGTATACACAAACCAATGTGGCCAGCAGTTACCGCGCCGGTATTGAATTGCAGGCTGCTGTAAAACCTACAGACTGGTTGAAGATCCACGGCAATTATACCTACTCAGTTAACAAGATCAATGACTATACCCAATATCTCGATGAGTACGATGCACAAGGAACATATTTAGGTCAGCAGTCATTCAAACTGGGTACTACAGATATCGCCTTTGCCCCTAATCATGTAGGCGCAGCTACTGTATCGTTCATGCCTATACGCAATGCGTCTCATGGTCAGAGCTTATCTATCGACCTGATAGAAAAGTTCGTTGGTCAACAATTCTTGGATAATACCGGCAACAGCACCCGAATATTAGAAGCATATAGCTTTTGCAACCTGCTCATCAGATACTCAGTAAAGGTGAGACCTTTCAAGGAGCTCAGTGCTACACTGGCACTACAGAATATTTTCGATCAGGCATATAGCAATAACGGTGCTGCTTATCCTTATTATTCTGTTGGTCAGGTGGTTAATATTAATTACTTATTCCCGCAGGCAGGCTTCCATTGTATGGCAGGCCTTTCCCTGAAATGGTAATATGCACCATCGTACCCCCACAAAGCGCCGTAGCTCACAGCCTCGGCGTTATTGTTTATAGGTCTATAGATGAACCCGAACTAGCTGTATGGTACAGATATAGTAACTTTGCATAAGTCTTATGGGCTTGACAATACTAAATTGCACGGCCTGATTTATTATTGTAAGAAATCAAATACATTTGACCTCTATTTTCAACTAATTGTATTGAGTATGTACATTGAACAATTATATACAGGTTGCCTCAGCGAAGCAGCCTATTTCATCTCCAGCGAAGGAGAAGCAGCGATCATCGATCCGCTACGTGATGTAGATGTATACATCAAAATGGCAGCAGACAAAGGCGTGAAGATCAAATATATTTTTGAAACACACTTCCATGCCGATTTCGTTAGTGGCCATCTGGAACTGTCTAAGAAAACCGGTGCACCAATAGTATATGGTCCGGGTGCTAATGCTGCAAAATTTGATGTGTATCTGGCTAAGGATAATGAAGAGTTTGCAGTAGGTAAACTGAAAATAAAAGCATTACACACTCCGGGTCATACATTAGAGAGCACTTGTTATCTACTCAGCGATGAGGCTGGTGCTGCTCATTGTGTATTCACCGGCGATACCTTGTTTGTAGGCGATGTTGGCCGTCCTGATCTGTTCAGTGGCAACTTGACCAAAGAAGAACTGGCTTCAATGATGTATACATCATTGCAAACTAAGATCAAGACCTTGGCAGATAACGTGATTGTATATCCTGCTCATGGTCCGGGATCTTCTTGTGGTAAGAATTTAGGCCCTCAAACATTCAGTACCATAGGCGAACAAAAAGCTACTAACTACGCACTGAAGGATATGACACAGCAGGAATTTGTGAAAGTTGTGACCGATGGTCTTACTACACCTCCTGCTTATTTCCCTATCAATGCACGTATCAATAAAGAAGGATATGAAAGCCTGGATGCTGTAATGGAAAAAGCTGCTGTGGCATTGTCTATTGCCGATTTCAAAGAGCAGGTAAAGAATGGTGCTTACATATTAGATACACGCAATGCTACTGTTTTCACTCAGGGTTTTGTACCTGAGTCTATCAGTGTAGGATTGGAAGGTCGTTTTGCTGAGTTTGCCGGTAGCATCCTCCCATTCGATCAGCCAATAGTACTGGTAACAGAAGCCGGTAAGGAAAAAGAATCTGCACTCCGTCTGGCTCGTGTAGGTATAGATAATGTGCGTGGCTACTTGAAAGGTGGTTTCGAAGGATGGTCAGCTGCCGGAGAGAAAGTAGACCTGATCATTGATATTGATGCTGATGAACTGGCTATGGATATTCCGCATGATAGCCGTTTGGAGATCATAGACGTTCGCAAACCGGGTGAATTCAATTCCGGCCATGTAAAGGGTGCACTGAATATGCCTTTAGATACACTCAGAGACCCATTGAATATTGCTATGATAGAAGGTTAGAATAACCTGTACATACACTGTGCAGGTGGTTATCGTTCAGTAATCGCTGCTT
>JBAWXE010000162.1:0-3973 GCA_037144255.1 Bacteroidota bacterium
TGATAGAACAAATGTGCCGCGAATTTTTAGATAAAGAAGTGATCCCTAAGCTGATGGCTATTGATCAACAAGAACCCGGCCTCATGCCTTCACTATTAGACAAAGCAGGTGAACTGGGTTTGCTAGGCGCTGCTTTCCCCGAACAATATGGTGGTTTAGGAAAAGATTTTGTAACTGCCACATTGGTCAACGAAAGCTTGGGTGCAGGTCACTCATTTGCAGTGGCTATGGCTGCACACAATGGTATCGGATCATTACCGATTCTCTATTTCGGCACTGATGCCCAAAAGCAAAAGTACATCCCCAAACTGGCCACCGGCGAAATGAAGGGTGCCTATGCACTTACCGAACCAAATTCAGGCTCCGATGCACTGGGCGCACGTACTACTGCCACTCTGACCGAAGATGGTAAGCACTATGCGCTGAATGGCCAAAAAATATGGATAACCAACGCCGGCTTTGCAGATGTATTCACTGTATTCGCAAAAATAGATGGTGATAAATTCAGTGCCTTCATAGTTGATAGAAATACTTCCGGTCTCACTTTTGGCGAAGAAGAACACAAAATGGGTATCAAGGGCTCTAGTACGCGTCAACTATTCTTCGAGAACTGTAAAATTCCTACTGAGAACTTACTTGGAGAAATAGGCAAAGGGCATCTCATCGCTTTCAACATCCTTAATATAGGTCGTCTTAAATTATGTGCAGCTGCTTTAGGTGGTTCTAAAAGAGCCATGAACATGACCATAGAATATGCTGTCACTCGCGAACAGTTCAAAACGCCTATAGCTAATTTTGGTGCCATAAAACACAAATTGGCTGAAATGGCTATCCGTACTTTCGCTACCGAAAGTGCTCTCTACCGCACGGCTAAATGGATAGATGAAAAAGAACAAGAACTAAAAGCTGCCGGCAAACACGATAATGAAACACTCTTAGGTGCCGCAGATGAATTTGCTATAGAATGCGCCATGCTGAAAGTACTAGGCTCCGAGAGTCTAGACTATGTGGTGGACGAAGGGGTACAGATTCATGGTGGTAATGGCTTTTCTGATGAATATGATATTTCTCGTTCCTACAGAGATAGTCGCATCAATAGGATATTCGAAGGCACTAACGAGATCAATAGATTGCTGACCTTAGACATGTACCTAAAACGTGCCATGAAAGGCCGCATCGATCTTATGGGCCCTGCCATGGCTGTGCAGAAAGAACTCATGAGCATTCCTGACATGGGCACTGATGAAACTCCTTTCGCAGCAGAACTTAAGAACATTGCCAATTTCAAAAAAGCAATTCTCATGTGCGCTGGTGCTGCTGTACAAAAACTCATGATGAGCCTCAGCAACGAGCAGGAAATTCTGATGAACCTCGCAGATATGGTCATCGATACTTTCCAGGCAGAAAGTATGCTCCTACGTGCTATAAAAATGAAAGAAAACAACAACGATCTGGCCGACCTCGCAATAGATGCCACCCGCACTTTTATTAATGATGCTGCCGACCGTATCAACCATGCCGGTAAGAACGCTATCAATTCTTTTGCCGATGGCGACGAACAACGCATGATGCTCATGGGCCTCAAACGCTTCACTAAGACAGATAGCTTTAATACAAAAGAAGCTCGCAGGCGCATAGCCAAAAAGCTTATAGATACTAAACTGTACTTCTTTCAGGTATAAAATGAATTATATTCTTATTTAAAAGCCCTGCACATAGCAGGGCTTTTAAATAAATTAATGATACTTTATTCCTGCTTTTAGTAGTTTTAGTACTAATAAAGTATTGATTTTAAATACAAATCAACTCCATATGCGTTTACTTTTTGTCCTGATACTTTTATCAGTATTTACTTCAGCCACCGCTCAGGACAAAAAGATCAATAACACTACACAGCTTTGGAGCGAAACCGACTTTATTGGCAAGATCAATAATCGGTGGAAATGGCAGGTAGACCTGCAATACTCCAGCCAAAGCCCTTACGAAGAACTCAATCTGTTCCAATTCAATTCTCAGGCCACTATACGCCCTTGGCTACATTATTTTATCACAAAGGATATTCGCCTTTCTGCTTTCGCAGGCGAATGGTACAATTTTGCTATCACAGAGGTAGGTGCTCGCGAATACCCTGAATATAGAACCGCTTTACAACTCAGCATATACAACAGAGGTACTCTCAGTACTATTCACGATCGTTTCAGAATTGAGTTCCGCGATATGCAAGACAGGCATGGTGCATTTGAAATGGTACTGCGTGGCAGGTACATGTTCAAATACCAACGTTTGATAAAACACACTACTTACGACAAGAACTCTATGTATTGTATTGCTTTCAACGAATTCTTTGTGAATGGTGGTAGTGCTGTTACGGGTGTACACCTCTTCGATCAGAATAGACTTTTTGCCGGAATAGGCTATGATTTCACAGATGATATCACTGTGGAAACTGGCTATTTCAATCAATTACAACAACATGCTCACGATAATAACTTCGACATGAATCACATTTGGCAATTATCTTTGATTGTCGATAATATTCGCTTCAAACATAATAAGGTAAAAGGCAATAGCTAAACTACTCTTCCCTCATCGCTTTTCCTGTCAGGTTAATGAACACATCTTCCAGATTTGCAGCTTTTACTTCTTTCTTTCTCTGAAAACCGCTGGCTATCAGATTATCTATCAGTTCGTTAGGTGTATTAATGGATATGATCTTTCCTGAATCTACTATGGCCACTCTTTCACACAGTTCCTCTGCCTCATCCATATAGTGCGTGGTCAGCACTACTGTTGTACCTCTGTCTTTCACTTGCTTTATCAGTTCCCACAGATTCCGACGCGCTTGTGGGTCCAGACCGGTTGTAGGTTCATCTAAGAATATGATCTTGGGTTCATTGATCAGCGTAGTAGCTATAGAGAATCTTTGTTTCTGCCCACCCGATAGTTCTTTGAATTTACTTTTGGCTTTCTCTCTCAGGTTCACTGTATCTAGTAGTGCCATTGGCTCTATGCTACGGTTATACAACCCTGCAAACAGTTCTATGATCTGTTTCAGATTCAGATTAGGATAATAACCCGCTGCCTGCAATTGCACACCTATTATTTTCTTGATATCGTTGGGCGATTTGTCTAGATCCATGCCATCCACCCATATCTCTCCAGATGTTTTCTCACGTAGTGTCTCTATGATCTCCAACGTAGTGGTCTTACCTGCACCATTCGGCCCCAGAAGTCCAAAAATCTCTCCTTCTTGCACTTCAAAGCTAATGCCATTTACTGCCGTAAAGTCGTTATACTTTTTTACCAGATCTTTTACTACTATAATAGATTTTCCCATTGTGTCTTAAATGATATGTAAAGATACTACAACTCACTTTTGTAATAGAAAACAAGATCTATGCAATTTCCCCTTAAAATCGAACGGTGTAGTTGCAGCGGTTATGTCTTTTATATAAGGTGTTGCTATGTGTTCTTTATCCAGTACAAAATTTCGATAATTATTACTGAAATAGATAGACCCTCCATCATTGGTCACTTTCAGCAGTTGCTTTAGCAGCGCCACATGGTCTCTTTGCACGTCAAATTCCCCATCCATACGCTTACTGTTTGAGAAGGTAGGTGGGTCGCATATTATAAGGTCAAAGGTATTGGCCGGTACTTCTTTTAGCCATTCCATCACATCTGCATGTATAAAATCGTGTTGGGTATCGTTATACAGTTTGTTATACTGCATATTGCGCTTGGCCCAGTTCAGGTAGGTTTTAGATAGGTCTACCGAAGTGATAGTTGCCGCACCACCCTTGGCTGCATACACGCTGAATGAACCTGTATAGCAGAACAAATTCAGCACATGTGCACTTTTCGATTGTTCTCTCACCATACCTCTCGTTATCCTATGATCCAGAAACAGTCCCGTATCCAGATAATCGGTAAGGTTGATGATAAAAGAGAGGTCACTCTCACGCACTATACG
>JBAWXE010000163.1:0-3904 GCA_037144255.1 Bacteroidota bacterium
GAGGAAAATAAAGAAGGCAACCCTGAAAAGGATTGCCTTCAATCTACTCTTGTGCCCCAAGCGGGAATCGAACCCGCACTTCCATTGCTGGAAACAGGATTTTAAGTCCTGCGCGTCTACCAGTTCCGCCATCAGGGCTCCTAACTCATTAGGAGTTAATATAACTTCAAACAAAAAATTCCAAACCACCGAAGGTTTGGAATTCTTAGAGCGGAAGACGAGACTCGGACTCGCGACCCCAACCTTGGCAAGGTTGTGCTCTACCAACTGAGCTACTTCCGCTTGTATTTAAGAACTTTGGGATTGCAAAGATATAGGAGATTGAGAAAAAACCAAACATCATTTCAAAAAAAAATTTCCGTCATATTCATACCTTTGGCTTCAGCTATGCCTACAAACACTCTTGTATCTCTGGTACGTAAAGATCTACTCATAGAATGGCGTCAAAAACACACGTTATTTGGCGTATTACTATATGTTGGGGCTACCGTATTTGTGGTCTATATGATGAGTGGACAGCCGGAAGCCAAAATCTGGAATGCCTTATTTTGGCTTACACAGTTGTTCGTAGCTGTAAATTCAGTAGCAAAAAGTTTCCTTCAAGAGCATCCTAATCGCTTTCGTTACTATTTCACATTAGTAAAACCTACAACATTTTTATTGGCCAAAATCATATACAGTACTACCCTGCTGCTGGCCATGAGCTTGGTAAGTTTACTACTATTCAATGTATTACTAGGCAACCCTCTGGAACAAATAGGACTTTTTGTGATCATTACTTGTGTAGGAAGTATCAGCTTATCTGTGGTATTCACATTCTTATCAGCCATAGCTGCTCGTGCCAATCAAAATGCAGCCCTCATGGCTATATTAGGTTTCCCTTTAGTAACACCCGTATTGATGATACTGAGCAATCTAGCCCTGAAGGCCATTTCACCTGTATATCAGCCTGGCTGGTGGTCACTGGCTGCAGTGTTATTATTGTTGGATGCCTTAGTAGTAGTATTGGGCCTTATATTATTCCCTTTCCTATGGCAAGAGTAGTTGAGCAATTGAGTCATTAAATATACCTTTGTCAAAATTCTATTCTACGTATGCGCCAAATGTGGTGGAAAGTACTCTGTGTCCTCATGCTTGCATATACAGTGGTTGGTGGTTTTCTGATGCCTGTTCCCCGCCTGAACATCGTCAATGAAACCATACGCAATCTGTATTTCCATGTTCCAATGTGGTTTGCCATGATACTCTTATTTACAGGCTCTTTTATCTATTCTATCAAATATCTGCACAGTGGCGATCTGGTACATGATATATACTCTGCAGAGTTTACCAAAACCGGTATATTATTTAGTCTACTGGGTATGATAACCGGTATGGAATGGGCAAAATTTACCTGGGGAGAATTCTGGAGCAATGACCCTAAACAACTGGGCACAGCCATGAGCATGCTTATTTACTTTGCTTATTTGGTATTACGCAATGGCCTAAAGGACGAAGAAAAACGCGCCAAAATAAGTGCTGTATATAATATTTTTGCCTATGCCTTGATGATACCATTGATATGGGTATTGCCACGCATGGTAGATTCTCTGCATCCGGGTAATGGTGGCAATCCTGGCTTCAACTCTTACGATCTGGATAGTGATATGAGAAAAGTATTCTACCCCGCAGTCATAGGCTGGTTCCTATTAGGACTATGGATGGCAACACTTAAAATACGTGTGGCACTGTTACAACATAAAGATGATAATTCTTTTCAATTTGATACCGAAAAACAATAACTATGCGTAAGGCATCTATTCTCTTATTATTATTAATGCTGATAACTACCTTGGCACAGGCTCAAACAAGCGATGCAGCAATGGCTGACGGCCTTAGAGCAAATGGCAAAATATACGTTGTGGTTTTAGTATTAGCTACTATCTTTGCGGGGATTATTGCGTTTCTGGTGTATCTGGATCGCAAGATCAAAAAACTAGAAAACAAAAAATAATCCTAATTCATTCTTAATTAAACATTTATGTCAGAAACAGCAAAAGGCGGAGCGCACTATAGTTTCTTTCAGGGCGTGGAACGCAACTTTGATAAGGCAGCCTCTCACACTCGATTTGAAAAAGGTATCCTCGAGCAAATAAAAGCTTGTAACTCAGTTTACAGCATGAAATTCCCTGTACGCATAGGGGACAGTATTGAAGTAATAGAAGCATATCGTGTGCAACATTCTCATCACAAGCTTCCTTGTAAGGGTGGTATCCGTTATAGTATGGATGTAAACCAAGATGAAGTAATGGCATTGGCATCTTTGATGACTTATAAATGTGCTATCGTGAATGTACCATTCGGTGGTGCTAAAGGTGGTATCAAGATCAATCCTAAAAAATATACTCCATTCGAACTGGAAAAAATAACTCGTCGTTATGCATCTGAACTGGTGAAGAAAAACTTCATTGGCCCGGGCATCGATGTTCCTGCTCCTGACTACGGTACAGGCGCTCGCGAAATGAGCTGGATAGCTGATACTTATGCTTCCCTGAAACCGGGTGAAGTAGATGCATTAGGTTGTGTTACAGGTAAACCCGTAACACAAGGTGGTGTTCGCGGTCGTACAGAAGCTACAGGTCTGGGTGTATTCTACGGTGTACGCGAACTGTGTAATGTACCAGAAGACATGAAGAAACTGGGCTTACCACTAGGTATAGAAGGTAAGAAAGTAATAGTACAAGGTTTGGGTAACGTAGGATATCATGCTGCTAAATTCTTCCACGAAAATGGCGCATTGATAGTAGGTCTGGCAGAATACGAAGGTGGTATCTATAATGAAAAAGGTCTTGACCTTGAAAAAGTGATCACTCATCGTAAAGCTACTGGTTCTATCTTAGGTTTCCCAGGCGCTACAGATATCAAAGTAAGTGGTGATACGCTGGAAATGCCTTGCGATATCCTGATACCTGCTGCTTTGGAAAATGTTATCAATGCTTCAAATGCAGCTCGCATACAAGCTAAGATCATAGGCGAAGGTGCTAACGGTCCTTTGACTCCTGATGCTGACGAAATACTGAATAAGAAAGGTGTAATAGTAGTACCTGATATGTATCTGAATGCAGGTGGCGTAACAGTATCTTACTTCGAGTGGTTGAAAAACCTCAGTCACGTACGTTTCGGTCGTATGGACAAACGTTTCAGTGAAAACCAAAACAGCTCTATACTACAAACAGTAGAAGGCCTGACTGGTAAAAGAGTATCTGATGTAGAACGCACATTGATCATGCACGGTCCTGATGAAGTGGATCTCGTATATTCAGGTCTCGAAGATACTATGATCAGTTCTTACCACGAGATTCGTGAATCTTTATTAAGCCTCAACATTTCTGATATGCGTACTGCTGCTTTTGTAGTATCTATCAATAAAGTAGGTGTTGCTTACGAAGAACTCGGTATTTTCCCATAGTAGATAACTTATTGACCATAACAAGAAAGGCTGTTCATATGAACAGCCTTTCTTTATTTCAGCAATTGAATATCTTAATCATTATCGTCCTCTTTCTTCTTCTTAGTAGGTATAGGTGCCACTGAAGGATCCTCTGATTTCAGGAACGCATCAAAGCGTTTATTGTTAGTCAACATCTCATGCATCCAATCAAGGAACTTTGCACGATGACTTTTATTCTCTGTGCCTATTCGCAATATCTCTCCGTCCACATTTGTAATAACAGCAGCAGCTACAGTGTCATTCATTTGTTTCAATAATTGTTGCAATAGGTCTTCCCATACATTCACAGTATATGATAGCCCATGACGTTTGAACATAGGGCTGTATTTGCCCATTATCTTAGGGTCTTGAGTAACTATATACAGATCATATTCGGTACTGGTATCTCCTATCGAAAATGGATAATAAGGGTTG
>JBAWXE010000164.1:0-3904 GCA_037144255.1 Bacteroidota bacterium
GTATAATAAGTATTGTTGACCAATGTAGTAGGCACTGATGTAATGGGTGCTGATGTTGTAGCACCTACAACTATGTGCAACACATTGAAATTACGATTATTAAGCAGACTGCCGAAGTTGCCTGTTGAATTAGGCTCTCCGCCACCAAATCCAAATTCTTGATTTGCATTATAGGCTACTAGGTCTATACTACTACTTAGTGCATCACTACTCAGATCAACCATTATTTCTGCGCGTTCACCTACCAATAGTTTTACTCTAGTAGTAGATACAGGTGCATTCAATAGGCCACCATCGTTACCTATTATATAAAAAGTTCTATTATCGCTGAAACCAAGGTTATAACCTCTTTCCATTTCTGCGTTGAGTATTCTCAAACGAACAAATTGTTTAGGTAATGTAAACTGTGGATGAAGTGTACCATTCACCATAGCAGTATCTCCATAAGCACGGGTGCAACAAAGAAAAGCATTGGATGCATCAAAATTGCGACTGGTAAGCGCTAATGGAATATCATCTACGCCATAAGTGCGCGGCAGTGCTAATGCCGCCTCTAGTGCATCTCTCACTATAATGAACCCTCCAAGGCCACTAGTCATTTGCTGCTCGCTCATCTGATGTAAGTGTGGATGATACCAATAAGTAGCAGCCTGATTTTTCACTAACCAATATGGCTGCCATACAGTACCGGGAGGTATTATCTGATGAGGGCCACCATCCATCACTGCCGGCAAGTGCATACCATGCCAGTGTAGTGTAGTGCTGTCATTCATGTAGCTATGCACATTCATATGTACGGTATCACCTTGCTTAAAAATAAGAGTAGGTCCCCAGAAATTACCATTGATGCCCCCTGTTATGGTCTGGTTACCCGGCAGGAATTGCTTAAAAGTATCTCTGATGTTCAGATTGAAAGTAGTACCGGAAAGCGTATCCGGAATAACGAGTGTATTGTACTGTGCAAAGGAGGAGTTATGTATGAACAATAAGACCAATGCACAAAGTAATTTTATATATCTCATCTTTTATGGGTGGTTTGTATTGATTAGATGCAGTATCTACTAAAAACTTGCGCCGCAGATAAAATCAATATTCCCCATATTTCAACAAGGCTACAATATCATAGTTTTTCTAAAACAAATAGTTGCTCTTTAGGATGTAAACCACAGCCCGGGTATCTATCAGCTAGGCTAATGATATGTACTTTGCCACCTGTCATTTTTAGTCGCTCTGTATAGTCTTGTCCATACAGACGCACATGGTCTTTTTGCCCGTATAATTGCAATTGTTCTGTTGGGGATAGAGCTGTGCTTTTTTCAATCGTACTAGCTTTTCCTGCGGCTATGGGCACTTGTAGTATAGCTATACCAGCCGGGCGTAGCACTCTGTACAGTTCGCTTATTGCGGTCTTGTCATCAGGTATATGTTCCAGCACATGATTGCAGAGTATGATATCGAAACTGCTGTCATCATAGTGCATACGGGTGATGTCTACTTTTGTCATCCCGTTTATATACCAGTATTTCCCGGTATTGATATCGGCAGGTACATAGCCATTGGGGGTTCTTTTGCGCAGTACTTTACTCAGGCATCTTTCAGGTGCTATGTGTAGTATCTTTAAATTATCTTGCTTATATACTGCACAATGTTCCTTAAGATATAGATACACCAGCCTGTCTCTATCTGTGCTACTACACCATATACACTTTACATATCTTACACCGGCACCTATTACTTCATTCGCTTGTAATACCTCTACATCATGCCCTACCTTCAACATAGCACGAGACTTATGCCCACAAATAGGGCAAGTAGATGCATTGTCTAATAGTTTTAGAGGTAACCACATAATATGCTTGTAAAATAGGTGTTTCTAACTAAAAGTGGTCGCTTATTGCAGCAACTGGTACCATGTGGTGGACTCTCCTTCCTGACGCCAGGTGGACGGACCATTCCATTCAAATAGCCCCATGAATGTAAAGCCTAGTTTTTCCAGTATGCGGCGGGATGCAGCATTATCTACATCCGTCATGGCGTAGATATCTTTGAGTTGTAGCGTGTCTATGCCGTATTGCAGTGAGGCACGTCCTGCTTCAGTAGCATAACCCTGCCCCCAGAATCTACGAGCAAGGCGGTAGCCAAAGTCGATATGGTTACAATGACCGTTAACTGTCTCTGTCATTCGTTTATGGCCTATCCAGCCAACAAAATCTCCACTAGATTTTTCGATGATGGCCCAGCGACCAATGCCAAATTCCTGATACTGACTGCGTATGATCTCAATTACTTCCCTACTTCTCTCTATACTCTCCACAGGTTTGCCACCTATATATTTATGTACTTCGGGGTCACTATCCATAGCGAACATACCCTTGTCATCAGCCGCTATAAGCTTCCTGATATATAAGCGCTCTGTTTCAATATGAATATCCATTGTATAGTATATTTAGTGGTGGGTGCTAATGTGACCTGACAATCAAATGTAAGGGTAAAGGAGATAGATTGGATAAAAACAAAAAAGCCTCACATTTCTGTGAGGCTTTTGCAGACCGATTTTGAATTATTATTTTCAACAACCAATGTTCAGCAACAAAATCGATATGCATAACATTGTCCTGATTTTTCGATAAATTTATTCACAAATTTTCTTATGATACAATTCGCTTATACAATACTTTATGTAGAAGATGTTACAAGAACTATTAGTTTTTATGAAAAAGCATTCGGTTTTAAACAAAAATTCATAACTCCTGATAATTCTTATGGAGAAATAATTTCAGGAGAAACCACCCTATCATTTGCATCCAAGACTTTAGCTAATTCAAATTTACACGATGGTTTTATTGAAAGTGATTTAAATCAAAAACCATTTGGAATAGAAATTGGTTTTACCACACAGAATGTTTCCAATACCTTAAGAATAGCAATTGAAGCCGGTGCTACAATGATAGCAGAACCTAAAACAAAACCTTGGGGACAAGTAGTTGCCTACATTAGGGACATTGACGGATTTTTAATTGAAATCTGTACTCCGGTTATCTAACAAACGGATATTGTTATCCAGGCAAAAGTGTTATCTAATAAATGTACTAGAAGATGGACACCAACATTCGTAAAGTTCGAATTCAAGATATAGATGGACTAAAGGAAGTTTTAGATTCAACCGAACTATTTCCATCAGAATACCTTGACGATATGATAGACGACTTCTTTAATAACATTAATTCGGAAGATATTTGGTTTACATACATTTTAGAAAATAGACCAATCGCAATTGGCTATTGCGCACCGGAAAAATTGACCAATGGAACATTTAACCTTTATGCAATTGCAGTCAAAAAAGAATTCCAAGGTCGGGGAATTGGCCAAAGAATGATGTCTTACATAGAAAAATATTTGATTGACAATGGAATGAGGATTTTGATTGTAGAGACTTCCAGTCTACAACAATACAACTTAACACGGCAGTTTTATAACAAACTAGGCTACATTCAGGAAGCTACTATTAGAGACTTTTGGAATAAGGGAGAAGATAAAATAATATTTTGGAAGAAACTTGCATGAAGTGACAAAAACGAAAGAAAGAATTTGATTCGGAAAAAGTAGTATAAAAAAAGCCTCACATCTCTGTAAGGCTTTTACGGACCGGACGGTTCTCAAATTATTTATCGCATTTTGGTTCGTTTTTTACAGCTTCTAACCCCCGACAAGCGTTTTAGAGAATAGTACATACGTGCGATACATAGCAAACCGACACCACTACGCCGGCTCTTGTTCCTGTAGGTGCAGGCACTAAGTTCTACCTGATGTTGATTGTCTTCTTTCGGGAAGTGTACTTCAACCTGTGTGATGAGCCAGAAAGCAACAACCACAAGTAACATTTTAAAACCTAACATCTGGACAA
>JBAWXE010000165.1:0-3894 GCA_037144255.1 Bacteroidota bacterium
AGCCTGCCGCTAGCGTTCATCCTGAGCCAGGATCAAACTCTCCATTGTAAATGAATTGTTCGAAGCTGACTGATGACTCAAAAATTAATTTTCGGTATCAATCGTTTCAATTTTAATCGTTTTTTGCTTGCTTACCTGCTGTATGGACATTCATCCATACATGCTGTTATTTTTTCCCAATCTTTCAAAGACCTTTTATCCTCTCTTCCCTATGGAAGCAGAACTGTTGTTAGTGTCACGGCCTCGATCCGCATCGTGCCCCTAAGGCTACACCATCTGTTACTTTTACAAGAACTTTTTGTTACTTTTTTACCGAAACGGAGTGCAAAGGTATACTTCCTGTTTTACATCACCAAATCTTTATCTCACTTTCTTTGCACTTTCTTTCTCCATTCCACCGCAAACACCTACCCAACAACACTCTCACCCCACTCTACATCTCCACTCATTTCCAACGGGACGGCAAAGATAGAGAAGTTCAACTAACTAACAACTCTTAAGGTGGATATTTTTTATACCTATTTGAACATTTATAGCTCTAAATAGCCACTGTAGCGGGAATGAGTGCTGTAAATTTATTTAGCTAACTTTAACCTTGCACTTTATATCTAAAAATGGCTGATAGTTATATACTTATTGCTGAAGATGACTCGGATGACCGCTTCTTATTACAGGCTGCATTTGAAGAGAACGGTTTTCAGGACAAGCTACACTTTACAGAGAACGGGATAGAGCTAATGTCATTCCTTCAATCAGTACAAACCAGTGGAGGGGCACAAGGTTTACCACGTTTTATATTATTAGACCTAAATATGCCAAAAAAAGACGGCAGAGAAGTGCTGAAAGAACTAAAAGAGGATATTGTACTGAAGAAAATACCCATAGTAGTATTCAGCACCACCAATAGTGAACATGAAATGAACCATTGTTATGAACTGGGGGCCAACTCCTACATCACCAAACCTAATAGCTTTGAAGCACTGATGCAAACAATAGCCAATCTGCGTAATTATTGGATGCAAACATCAAATACACCATTGTAATAACTTGATAAGAAAGATACACACAACTCATATTAAAACGTATGGATGCTCAGAAGAAAATATTGATAATAGACGACGAAGAAGACTTATGCATGCTCATAAAAGGATACTTCCTGAAAAATAAGTATGATGTACATATTGCCAATACCTTACAAGACGGGATGAATAAAGTAAAAACGCTATCGCCTGACATTATATTCCTAGACAATAATTTACCGGATGGAACAGGATGGAATATGGCGGCACAGATAGCCAATGATGCACCTAATGCTTATATTAATTTGATCAGTGCCTATCACCCTACCATTCCTAAGATGCCGGCATTTGCCAATTTCAGGATCATAGAAAAACCGATCAAGATAGTAGATCTGGAACTATGCTATCTAAAAAGCAATTAAATATTCAATAACGGGAAAATGATCTTGAAAGTTGTGCCTGAACCCAGAGTAGATGCCACTTCAATATTAGCTTTGTGCGATTGTAGGATATTAAGTGTAAATGCAAGTCCTAAACCTACGCCATTTCTTTTTTGAGTAAAAAATGGTTCAAATAGTTTCGAGACATTTTCTTCACTAATGCCACAGCCATTATCTGTAATATCTAATTGAGCATTCCCTGCCACCATGTTCAATGAAATGTTGAGTAAACCATTCACCTCTTCCATAGCCTCTATAGCATTAGTGACAATATTCAACAATGCCAGCTGCAACTTTTCTTTATCTGCTGAAATATATATCGGATGATCAGGATATTGTACCTCTACTTTTATTTGCTTGAGTGTGAGTCTGTCTATAGCTACTAATATCACATCGTCGATAATAGTCTGAAGTACTTGCTGTTGCAACGTGATCTCTGAAGGACGGGATGTATTGAGCAATTCTGTGATCAGATTTCCAATTCGTCTGCTATTGCGCTGTATTATATCCAGATACTGCACTGTAGCTGGGTCATTAGCATCCGGCAGCATTTGCTCTACAGAAAGGGTAATATTATTCAGTGGGTTTCTGACTTCGTGAGCAAGTGTGCGTAATAAACGACCAGCCGCAGCCAATTTTTCTAACTGAAGAGTAGCCTTTTCAGCCTTACGTAGATTTGTAATATCATGTATGATACCCTGTATATATACTTGATCGGGGTCTGAATTTTCCTTGAAAGCTGTAATAATACAGGTTCGCTTATCTCCCATTCCAGTAGTAATGGTCACTTCCCATTCATTGATCTCATTCTCTAGCTCTAATGTATCACTAATAATGCCAACTGAAGTTTGATCTATTAACTCTTTTAGGTTCTTGTGTAGTAATTCTGATTGGGTGTAGCCTAGCATCTGCGTAGCGGCATCGTTAATATCTATAAAGCGAAGATTAGCATCGGCTATGAAAATGATGTCCTTTGACTTTTCAAAAATACCTCTGAATTTCCTTTCATTAGCTTTCAGCGTCTTGATCATAGCAGACCTGCCAAGAGCATAGCGAATACTACGCTCCATCTTCTCAATGGTCAATTCTGTCTTTACAAGATAATCAATTGCACCTAATTGCATGGATTCAATATCTACTTTTCTATTGCCCTTACCTGTAAGTAATATTATGGGCTCTTCGCAACCCGCATTCAAGGCATCTTTTAAAAGATCTACTCCTGATCTTGCCCCCAGCAAATAATCGACAAAGTAAATATCATACTTCTTTTGACGCATGTGCGCCAATACTTCCTCATGGTCCGAACACCAATCTATAATGAAATGATGGTCAGGAATATGTTTGATATTCTGACTCGTGATATAAAAATCATCTTCGTCATCATCTACAATAAGGACTCTGATATTGACCTGAGAATACATGCTATATTTATTGAGTTTGCCTTTCAGGCAGTATAATGATGAATCGAGCTCCTGAACTAGGTATGTTTTCGGCAAAAATAAGTCCATGGTGATTTTCAACGATCTTTTTACAGATCGCTAATCCAATTCCAGAACCAGGATATTGTGATTTTCCATGCAAACGTTGGAATATCTGAAAAATACGTGATGCGTATTCGCTTTCGAAACCAATACCATTATCTTCTATAAATATTTTGTGATATACTGTACCAATAGATAATTTATGCACCTCCTTCTCTATTACACTAAGAACTGAAGATGAAATACCGATCTTAGGCGTTATATCCTTTTTACGAAATTTAATTGCATTGCGAATGATATTGTCAAATACTTGTTTAAGCTGAGTAGGAGATGCTTGTAAAACCGGTAATTTTCCAATATTGATCTCTGCACTTGTTTCTTCTATACTAAGCTCCAGCTGTTGTAACACCTGCTGAACAATAAAATTCAAACTAGTTTCTGTGTAAGACTGTTCACCCTTAGTAATTCTGGAGAACTCCAACAGATTGTCTATGAGTGTGCGCATATTGTCTGCAGAAGCTAATACACGTTCAATGAACATATTCCCATCCTCTCCTAGCGCTTCACCATATTTGCTGGCTAGTTTTCCACTAAATGTACTGATCTTTCTGAGTGGTTCTTGCAGATCGTGACTAGCAATGTATGCAAACTCTTCTAGGTCCTTGTTAGATTTGCTAAGGTTATCCATCTGGCGCTGCAACTGATCTTCATAAACCTTTATCAAGGTAATATCTCTTGTTGCGCCAATTATTTTTATGATGTCGCCCTTTTCATTTGTAATTTTTTTGGTGAGTAAGCTGGATAACATCTTATGTTTGTTATCAGCAGTTATTATATTGTATTCTACCTCTTGAGATTGCTTTAATTCCAAAGAAACTTTTGCCAAATTCGATAATCGGTCAATATCTTCAGGGGCTATATGTTTTAAGAAAAAATCAATAGTTACATCTATAC
>JBAWXE010000166.1:0-3795 GCA_037144255.1 Bacteroidota bacterium
GTAGCTGCCATATTCATTGAATGCCTCATCATACGATGGGGCATTCTTATTTGATTTGCATGTACTCTGAAATTTATACCTAGTCTGATATCTCATCACATTATCTATCTATTTCCAACAAACAATTTCTTATATTATTCTTTATTAAAAATGGTATCGAATTTATATTCTAAAATTCAGACTATCTATGTGATTTATTGCACAATTAGTTTTTCTTATTGTTTTTTGAAAAAAAAATTTGAAAATCAATTTCATCATTTCGTATCTTTACGTCAGTTTTCATAGTGATAGGGTTTATAGGGGCTGGCCTGTTCTCAGGCCGGCTTTTTTATTTACTAATATTATTCCTTTCTTTACACTACAATCAGTTGCTTATGCTCCGTCAGATTGCAGGTTTCATTGCCTGTATCCTAAGTTCTTGTAGTTTATTTGCACAACCTTTAACTGCTTATGTCAATATTCAGAACCAGGTAATGGTATGGGATAAAGGAATGCTGCGCAAGATCGACTTTCTACAACCTGTAGATATGAAGATCGGCCGTACAGCTATTCCATATCTCGATAATTCCCGCTCATTCAAAATATATTATAACGGTGGTGTAAAGAATGTGAACATTGGGTTTACCAATACATTCAGTGTGAGTGATGATCTCGCAATTTTCCTTAATGCTAAATCATTAAATGTTTTTGATAGAGGTACAATCAAGAATCTTACTACCATATGTGATCAGTATTTTCTGGGAGATAGTGTTGTTCTATATCTCGACGGACTACTAGGTGCATACAAAGCTTACTACAATGGCCAAATTTATGGTATTGAAAGCTTTTTGCCCGATAGTGTATTGACTGCTAAAGTGGGTGACAATATTATTGCTTTCAACAATTTTGCACATCAGTTTCGCATCTTTTATCATGGTTCCATCATCTCTCAAGAAGAATATCCAGTAAATGGTTTTGATGCAGGTAGAAATACAGTTGCATATGTAGATATTAACAACCAATTCAAGATCTTTCATAATGGACAAACCTTCAATATTGATAACTTTCCTCCCACCAATTTTACAGTAGGTGATAACATGGTAGCGTTTGTTACAGCTGATGGTTATTTCAAAGTATTCTATGGCGATAGTGTAAGGAATATAGGTTATTTCAATCCTGTATTTCAGGTAAATGACAATATACTTGCCTATAAAGATGCTGAGGGTTTCTTCAAGGTATTTTATAAAGGAGAAATTACCACTCTTGAAAACTACCTGCCTAATGGCTTCAGAGCACAGTATAACTCATTGGCCTACGTTAGCAATACAAATGTGCTTCGGATGTTCTCTGAAGGCGAAGTGTACGAGGTTACATCTGCCGATGTAGATAATTGGGAGCTGGATTACGATGTAATAAAGTACCAAATAGGCCAGGGTATGTTCAAGGTCTATTATAAAGGCACAGAATACTGACCCATACCTTTCTAATTAAACCTAAGCCGCCTTTTTGAGGGAAAATGCATTTTTATTTATAATAATTGCAGAAAAATTTGTGTAACTAAAAAGTTACACATAATGTCAAAAGAAATAAAACACACAGTATTCTTTCCTCATCCCGTAGCTGATGTATGGGATTATCTTACTCAGTCAGATCTGATAGAACAATGGCTCATGCCCAATGATTTCAAACCCATAGTAGGGCATCAATTCCAATTCAAAAGTCGCCCGCTTCCTCAATTTGATTTTGATGGGAACATGTATTGTACGGTAATGGAGATCGTACCATTTGAAAAACTGGTCTATTCTTGGAAGGGTGGCCCTGGTAATGGTATCATCACTCTCGACTCTTTAGTAGTATGGACACTGCATCCTAAGGATAATGGTACAGAATTACTATTGGTTCATAGTGGCTTTAAAGAGATGGCAAACATGATCATGTTCGACGCTATGAATGATGGCTGGTGGAGAAATATGAACAAGATCAATGAACTTATAAATACATCAAAAAATGGCCCAACCAATGTTTGATACTTTTCAGGCAATAGCAGACCCTAGCAGACGGCAAATACTACACTTATTATCTAAGGACAGTATGACCATCAATTCTTTGGCAGAGAATTTTAATATGAGTAGACCCGCAGTTTCAAAACACATAAAGATCCTTAATGAGGCAGGTTTTATTGCTATCGAAGATATAGGCAGAGAAAGACATTGTGTTCTTAAACAGGAAGGTTTTGATAAACTGCAGGAATGGATCAACTATTTCGATAAGTTCTGGGCTACGAAATTGAAAAAGCTGGAATCATTATTAAATCAAAGAAATAAAAAAAATAAATAAAATTCCATAACCGTAAAACACAAACTATATGAAACAGCAAGACTACAATTCCGGCTTTGTTGCTAATTGCACAGCCCACGAAGCAATTGATAAGATCAGCCAAGTAGACAAATGGTGGGGTGCTGATGTTGAAGGTAGTAGCAAAAACCTCAATGATGTATTTACCATTCACTTTGGTGATACTTTTGTCACCTTTAAGATCATGGAACTGCTGCCGCAAAAAAAAGTGGTATGGTATGTTACTGATAGCTTCATTCCATCGTTAGCTGATAAAACAGAATGGAGCGATACACAAGTGCAGTTTGAAGTATTTGCCAAAGATGGTGCTACAGAACTAAGTGTTACACACGTAGGTCTAGTGCCCGACGTAGAATGTTATGACATGTGCAGTAAAGGATGGGACTTCTTTATCAAAGAAAGTTTGCGAAAATTTATTGTGGAGGGTAAAGGCGAACCTAACATACCAAAGTTGGCACGGTAATGTTAATACAGAAATGCTTACATGCTATAGATACCTTTTGATCATACGCAGTTGATGTGTTCTCTTTCTGAGCGAATGGCTTATGATACCTCCTTGGTCTATCAGGTCTACAACTACTCTGCCACTGGTATCAGTAGCATGTATAATAGTTTGATTACTTAAAAGCATGCCTACGTGTATGATTTTCCCTTCTTCATTATCAAAGAATGCCAGATCTCCACATTGTGCACTTTGCAGAAAGTCAACTGTCTCACCTTCCATAGCTTGCTGCCAGGCATCGCGTGGTAATCGTTTGCCACAGAGTTTATAAGCCATTTGTGTCAGCCCGCTACAATCTATGCCTTGTATGCTGCGGCCTCCCCATAAGTAAGGTGCATGTAAATATTGCATAGCAACGGCTTGTAGCAAAACTCCACTAGCCTCCATATTTTTGGTACTCAGTTTCTTGCCTTTGAAAATACCAACTTTGCCATTTACAGGTACTTTCTTGCCTTTCATCCCAAACATACTACTACCTAGTGCCAGCAACATTTCCCCTTGCTCCATTATCAGTTTATCGCTGTGGGTACTATTTAGAAATTTGATCTCCTTTTTATACTCTTTAGCATGTAAAAATTTGATCTGAGACGATTTGCACCAGCCTTCATAATTATCCCATTCGCAGCGTATTCTGGCCCATTCTTTATCATTGATCTCCAATACCTCTACTTTCTCCCCAAAAAGTATTTGACTCACTTGTTCCGATCGATGAGCCGGCTCACGTCTCAATGGCATGGTAGGTACATTACATATGGCAAAAGACAATATCATCAAGCTCATTATAGTATCATGAAATCTTAAGCAATATTACAGCTATACCCTCATACATACTATATGGAAAATTATATGGGTATAAATTATAAAAAATCGTGGGTTCTACAATTATTATGCCCATAATGGTCATTTTGGCTTACTAATGATGCTAAATCTTTATTAACTTAGCAGGCTAATGTTATACC
>JBAWXE010000167.1:0-3792 GCA_037144255.1 Bacteroidota bacterium
ATATTGAATGCTTCGACAACTCCAACTTTCAAGGGGCATATCCCGTTGCGGCAATGGTGTGTTTTAGGAATGGCATTGCATCAAAGAAGGATTATCGAAATTTTCATATTAAGTCAGTAAAAGGCATCAATGATTTCGCTTCCATGTCAGAGGTGGTGTACCGTAGATATCATCGTTTAGTATCTGAGAATAAGCAATTACCGCAATTAGTAATCATAGATGGAGGTAAAGGTCAGTTAGGAGCAGCGTTGGAGAGTATAGACAAGTTGGGATTAACAGGCAGAATGACCATTGTCGGATTGGCAAAAAAAGAAGAGTCTATCTTTTTTCCCGGCGATAAAGAACCATTACAAATACCTTTTGATAATCCTGCACATTTACTCATACGCCAAATAAGGGACGAGGTTCACAGGTTTGGTATTACTTTCCACAGAGAGATACGTAGCAAAGGCACTATCAAGAATGAGCTGGAAGATATTAAAGGCATAGGAGCAAAGACAGCAGATGAACTATTGCAGGAATTCCGTTCTGTGAATACTATTAAAACCCTCACCGAACGTGAATTGGCTAAAGTAGTTGGAATGGCTAAAGCCCGTATCATCTGGCGGTATTTTAATATCACCGATAGATAATATCTATTCTGTATCATTTGTTACATAAGTTCAACCTGATACAACCTATCTTTGCGAAAATTTTTGTGCTATGTCATTTCCAAAGCCCCCGTTATTACCTAGTATCATAACAATGAAATGCCCTAATTGCCGAAAGGGTCATATGTATATGAACAAGAGTATTTTCCCGCTTAAGCAGCTGATGGATATGCCGGAAAAATGCTCTGAGTGTGGGCAGAAAATGGAATTGGAAACAGGTTTTTATTATGGTACCGGTTATGTTAGCTACGCCTTGTCTGTAGCTTTTTTTGTTTTCAATTTAGTTTGGTATTGGTTGTTCATTGGTCTCAGTTTTAGAGATAATAGCATCTTTCATTATTTGATCACTAGTATTACACTTATTATATTGGCTCAACCATGGATCATGCGTATATCGAGGGTATTATACCTATATATGTTTGTAAAATATGGCAAAGGTGCCAGCCTTAAAACAGAGGAATAGCGACCATTATCAGTTTGAAAACCACCTGATTTTCTTACTTTCGCCTTCATGCAAAAAATATTGGTTGCCAATCGTGGCGAGATAGCAGTGCGTGTGATGCGTACCGCTAAGGAAATGGGTATCAAAACCGTAGCTGTTTTTTCTGAGGCTGACAGGAATATGCCTTTTGTACGATATGCTGATGAAGCAGTTTGTATAGGTCCTGCGCCCTCTTCCCAATCATACCTTCGTGCTGATAAAATAATAGAAGTAGCAAAAATGACCGGTGCGGAGGCTATACATCCGGGATATGGTTTTCTGAGCGAGAATGCAGGCTTTTCTAAAGCAGTATCTGATGCGGGACTGATATTTATAGGTCCATCTGCACATTCTATAGAAGTAATGGGTAGCAAAATAGCTGCCAAACAAGCTGCCAAAAAATTCAACGTACCGATGGTGCCTGGAACTGAGGATCCTATAAAAGATGTAGAAGAGGCTAGAGGTATAGCTAATAGAATAGGGTACCCTGTGCTGATAAAAGCATCGGCAGGTGGTGGTGGTAAAGGTATGCGTGTGGTAGAGCATGATGGAGAACTGGCAGAACAAATGCGTACTGCTAAAAGTGAAGCCCTGAGTGCATTTGGTAATGATGATGTATTCATAGAGAAATATGTAGGTTCGCCTAAGCATATAGAGATACAAATATTGGGTGATCAGCATGGTAACTGTGTATACCTATTTGAACGTGAGTGTTCAGTACAACGCAGACACCAAAAACTAATAGAAGAGGCACCATCCAGCTGCCTGACACCGGATATACGCAAGGCTATGGGCGAATGTGCCATTGCTGTAGCCAAGGCTTGCAACTATTACGGTGCAGGTACAGTAGAATTTCTAGTAGATGATCAACTGAACTTCTACTTTTTGGAAATGAATACCCGCCTTCAAGTAGAGCATTGTGTGACCGAGATGATAACAGGTATAGACCTGGTTCGTGAGCAGATCAATGTGGCTAGAGGCAATAAATTGCCTTTTGCACAAGAGGACCTGAAGATAAACGGACATGCTATAGAACTGCGTGTATGTGCAGAAGACCCACTCAACAATTTCTTACCAGATATAGGCAAGTTGGAAATGTACCAACCACCTAAAGGGCCGGGTGTGAGAGTAGATGACGGCTATGAACAAGGGCAAGACATCTCCATTTTCTACGACCCGATGATAGCCAAGCTGGTGGCCTACGCAGCGACTCGCGATGAGGCTATCGATCGTTTGTGCCGTGCTATAGATGAGTACTATATACGTGGCATACAAACCACTCTGCCATTTGGTAAATGGGCTGTACAAACAGAGCCATTCCGATCGGGGAATTTTGATACCAAGTTTATAGAGAAGTACTTCAAACCTGAATACCTGACAACAGAGAACCCAGATGCAGAAGAAGTAGCTGCCATACTATCTGCTTTGGTATGGGAACAAGGGAAGAAACCTCGTACAGAAGCTACTGCTACAAATAGTACTAGCGTCAGCAACTGGAAAGTAAGACGCAGCAGATAATTGGTAAGCTTACTTATCGGTTCGAACCACTTCTGTATACAGGAGTCCCTTTACGCTATCTAAAACATAGAGCCAGGTATCTTTTATAGATTCTCCTTCGGGGGTATGCGTGCCATATTTGATATACAAACTAGTACTGGTGGCCATACCTTTCAATGTTGTATTCCAATCGTTCTGATATGTGAACAGGTGTAAAGAATCGGGAGCAGGTACTTTTTTGAAATTATTCAAAGATATGTACTTCTGCAAATTCACTTTACTGATATCGATATTGAATAAAGTGGCTTTGGTTTGGTGTGCAGCATCGTAGTGGCAAGTGCTGCCGGATGTAGTAGGGATATCTGTTTGGGTGCGTAATACAATATTGTCAGTATTGAATGAACTACATTCATAGCTATGGGCAATATATTTGGCATAGCCGTAAGTGCCCGTATAAAATATGATAGGTCCTAATATGAGAAAGGTGGCAAAAATGACCAGTATTTTCTTGTTCATGGCGCAAGATTATGAAATATTCGTGTGAAAGATAAAAAGTGCTATGTGTTAAAATATAAAGGGGGCTTGCATACTTGCGGTTATTTTTCTATGTTTATAGCCATAAATAACAGACATGAATAAAAAATTACTCTTTACATTGCTTTTTGCCATCTGTGCAATAGTTATGAACAAATCGGCTTATGCGACCATCTATGTGGTACAAGTAGGACCTAATAATACCAAGACCTTTAGTCCGGATAGTATCAACTGCTATGTAGGTGATACCATACAATGGATGACTGCCAGTGGTAGCCATACTACTACCAGTACTACTATACCTGCTGCAGCTTCTCCATGGTCTATAGCTATCAGTTCTGCATCGCCAGAATTTAGTTATGTAGCTACTACCGTAGGATGTTACTATTATAAGAGTACTAATTTTGGTGATACATTGATGAAAGGTGTTTTTTGTGTAACACCTGCACCACCGGCATCAGTAGGATCTATAGCTAATGAGCCGATCAGTATTATTCCCAACCCTGCATCATCGTTAGTGAAGTTGCATGTAACTACTGCAAATACTACAGTATCAATGTATAACCTGATAGGAAGTGCTGTTACGAATATGCATATTACTAACACAACTGCTACAGATATGTATTTGGA
>JBAWXE010000168.1:0-3756 GCA_037144255.1 Bacteroidota bacterium
TCGTTATGAGATGTAATGGCTACAATGTCCAATCCTGCCAGCACTACATCCATTTCTGTTTGCCATGATGTGCAGATGGCTGTTGCCTCATGTGGGTCTTCAGGATAATATGCATATCGTATCCCCGCTTGTTGAAATTCTTGTTCCATTTGCGCTCGCATATCTCCATCACCTATAATGATGAACTTTACTTTCTTACTGGTCTTGGCCAGTATCTGTGCTGCAGCAGCTACAAACAGGCTATGGTTCTTCACAGGCACTATACGGCCTATCACACCTATAGCTATCTCATCCGGCTTAATGAAAAATTTCTCACGAAAATATTTTCGCTTTTCATCCTGCTTATCTGCAAACTTATTCAGGTCCAGCCCTAGTGGTATCACTTGTATCTTATCAGCTGGGCATATTTTATAAATGTCAGCCAGCTCATGTTTTTGAATATCACTAATGGCTATGATGCCTGTAGATATAGAGGCCATATAACGCTCTATATTGATAAAGATATTGGTCTTCAGTTTATTGAAATAGCTATGGAATACATGCCCGTGAAAAGTATGTATTATCACAGGTACTCCACATTGCTGTGCGGCCTTTCTTCCTATCATGCCGGCTTTAGCAGCATGTGTATGTACTATATCCGGTTTGAATTTTCTGATGATCTCTTTCATCTTCCCATAGGCGGCCATATCATCTACTGGGTTCAAAGAACGTTTCATAGAGGGTATTACATAGGGCTCTATACCCAGATCTCGCGCTAGGTGCATTGCATCTTGCTCATGATCATCCTTACCACCTATTACCAGCATGGTCTCAAATTCCGAGGGCATATACTTGGTCAGGTAAGTAGCGTTCAGTGCAGGCCCGCCTATTATCAGGCGGTTCAGTATACGCAATACTCTAGGCATGGATTTTAATGATATATCATACCAATGTACAAAAAAGTTCAGGACTTGAAATGCTACATGTTGTCATATGATAGAGTTTTTGTTTATGCCACTCATTTCATGTTCTTACTTATCATTGCTGTGGTAAATTCCTTTTTCCTTTCTACTTTTACCATAGTATGTTATTCGATCAGGTAGTAGGCCAGCAATCGGCCAAGGAGGGTATACGCAATATGTGGCAGCAGGGGCATTTCCCTCATGCGCTGCTTATTATTGGAAATGAAGGGCTTGGAGGCTTACCTCTGGGTCTGGCACTGGCACAGTATATTTTCTGCACTGATAAGAAAGGATCGAATGCTTGCGGTGTATGCCCCGATTGTAGTAAGGCCAAACGTTTAGAACATGCCGATTTGCATCTCAGTTTCCCTACCATACCACCCAAGCCTGGTACTAAGGCTACGAGTCGTCATTATATCAATGAGTTCCGCGAGTTCGTAGCCCAAACACCCTATGGTAGTACTTACGATTGGTTACAGTTCATCAATGCAGAAAATAAACAAGGTAATATCACTGCAGAGGAATGCAGAGAGATCATTGATACTTTAAATCTCAAATCTTACGAAGGCGGAAAGAAACTCATGCTTATTTGGCGACCTGAATATTTGGGTAAAGAAGGTAACATACTACTGAAACTAATTGAAGAACCACCTGCCGATACTATCATGATTTTGATAGCTGAGGAGATAGAAGATATTCTTCCTACTATATTATCGCGTACTCAAATGGTTCGCTTGGCACCTATATCTGCTGCAGATATTGCTCAGGCCCTCAGCGATCGTTCTTTAGCAGATCCACGTAAGGCTGCACAAGTAGCCCACATGGCCAATGGTAGTTTTACAGATGCACTGCGTCTAGCACGTCATGCAGATAACGATCTGTTCCCCGAAGTGAAACAACTCTTCAACGCTTTGTTCACCAACAACGGACTTGGCATGAGCAAGTTTGCAGAGGAATGGTCCAAATCGGGTAGGGAGCAACAAAAGAACTTCCTCCATTATGTTATTCAGTTGTTGCAACAAACCCTCAGGGTCAAGTACTCTCAACAGTTCCTACCTACATTACCACCCGATGAGGCAGATTTTGTCCGTAAGCTGGCCGGCATGAAAGCCATTAGCCTCCAAAGTCTGCAGGATATGGTAAAAGCCATTACTGACACTACCTATTATATAGAGCGCAATGCTCATTCCCGCACTCAGCTACATGCGTTGGTCATCCGTTTACAGCATATTATACAGAACAAACATCTGAATTTTCCTTTATAGGCATAGTCTTTCATATGTATGTTAAATCAGCTTTTTGCTGTAGGTTTGTGGATTAATTTATTATCTTACGACATCTGCAGGCAAACGATATATGTGAGAAGGGTTAAGGACAATAAGTTTAATTTGAATTTGTTCTTTTATATAAATATGGAATCTGTTTGACTTGCTGTCATCATAAATCTAAAATAAATGGGATGTGGCAGTTGTGGGACAAGCGTTGGAGGAAAACCCTCCGGATGCCAAAGTAATGGAGGTTGTAGTTCTGGCGGTTGTAACCGTATGAACGTCCATGATTGGCTCAGCGGTTTGCCCCTGCACGATAGTGCAAAACCTTACCCTGTGATTGAGGTAAGTTTTAATAAAGGAAGTAGGAAAGATTTTTATCGGAATAATACACACCATATACTGGAAAAAGGCCAGTGGATAGCTCTAGAGGGCACAGGTGGTTTCGATGTGGGGAAGGTGAGCCTTACTGGTGAACTCGTAAAACTACAAATGAAGAAGAATAGTGTGGAAGAAAATCCCACTATGAAACGTGTGTTGCGCCCCGCAACAGAAGAAGATCTGAGACAATATCAAACACAGAAAGATCGTGAGCAGGATGTGATGATACAATCGCGTGTCATTGCTCGCTCACTGAATCTGGAAATGAAGATATGTGAAGTAGAACTGCAGGCAGATGGTAAGAAAGCTACTTTCTTCTACACTGCCGATCAGCGCGTGGATTTCCGTGAGCTGATACGTTTATACGCAGCAGAATTCAAAGTGAAGGTAGAGATGCGCCAGATTGGTGCCCGCCAGGAGAGTGCCAAAGTAGGTGGTATAGGATCTTGCGGTCGTGAACTGTGTTGCAGTACTTGGTTGTCAGATTTTAAATCTGTAAATACTACTGCAGCTCGTTACCAAAACCTGTCTATCAATCAAACCAAACTATCAGGCCAGTGCGGACGACTGAAATGCTGTCTGAACTATGAGCTGGATACTTATATGGATGCATTGCGTAGTTTCCCTGATCAAGCAGAGACCATCAAGACCACACAGGGCACAGCATCATTACAGAAGCGTGATATATTTAAGAACCTGATGTGGTATAGCTACTCCAACAGTAGTAAGCAATACCCGATGACCATAGCACGTGTAAAGGAAATACTGGAACTGAACAAGAACGGTGTAACACCTGAAGAACTGCAAGCTGTGGAACTGGAGATCAATAGTAAGGTGGGTGTGAAAGTGGATGTAGGCTTTGTGAATGACGTAGGACAGATCAGTTTGAAATCGCTGGAGAAATCAAGTAATAAAAAGAAGAAAGGTAATAAGGGACAAGGTGGCAGCCCTAAACCTGAAGCTGGTGCTACACAACAAGCGCAAGCAACAAGACCACAAGGTAATCGCCCGCAACAAGGACCAAGACCACAAGGAGCTAATCAGCCACAGGGTGCTAAACCTGCACAAGCTGCGAAGCCACAAGGTAACCGCCCACAACAGGGGCCGAAGCCACAAGGTAATCCTAACCAAGGGCCTAAACCTCAGAACCCTAATCAGGCAAAGGC
>JBAWXE010000169.1:0-3681 GCA_037144255.1 Bacteroidota bacterium
GCTTACCTCCTTTCGTTATCTTCTTGGAGAATTCGCTGGATGATATGGCCACTTCTTATCCTACTACGCTGGAAGAATTGGAGAAGATACAAGGTGTCAGCAAAGGCAAGGCCATACGCTATGGTAAGAAATTCGTAGAGTTGATAGCCAAGTACGTGACCGAGAACGACATTACCCGCCCCGACGATTTTGTGATGAAGAGCGTAGTGAACAAAAGCGGTATGAAGGTCTTTATCATTCAGAATATAGATAAGAAGATACCGCTGGAAACCATTGCCAAAAATAAGAACCTGAACCTGCAAGACCTGCTGGTAGAAATGGAAACTATTGTGGCTAGTGGTACAAAGCTCAATCTCGACTATTGTCTGGAACAAGAATTGGACGAGGACGAACAGGAAGACATCTTCGATTATTTCCGTAGTAGCCACGACGATGACCTGGAAACAGCCTACGAAGAATTTAAGGATCGCGATGTAAGCATAGAACATTTACAAATGATGCGAATCAAATTCCTCAGCGAATACGGCAACTAGCATATTATATAAAACCAAGCATAAGAAAGGGTTACTCTACTGAGTAACCCTTTTTATTTTCAATATTATATACTTCCTTATTCTTTCACCAATCTCGTCACTGTCCTTTCTCCTTTATCACTTGTCAGTTCCAGCACATATACGCCTGCACCTAATTCTTTTGTAGAGATAGTATTGGCCCCCACCTGCAAAACACCTTGCACCACCGCCTGACCAATAACATTGATGATACGGTAATCAGTACTTCCTTTCAGATTATCTATATGTAGGATTGAATTAGTAGGATTAGGGTAAATATTAATAGTTGAACTACTAGTTGTATTTGCAACTGATGTAGGAGTACCAATAATATTGTAAACTGTATCTGTTAACACTGCAGGATTATCATCAAAATATATGCTGGCACTATTAGGTATCACAGTGCCATCTGCCAAACCTGCTTTTGTTCTCATGGTAAACACTACCATCCCATTACATTGGTTATGGTGGCTGCTATCTAACAATTTGATATTTGGGAAGTCTAATTTCAGAACCCAATTCATGCCATTCCATGTTTTAGAAATGATGGTTGTATTTGAACAAGCTACCATTGCCAATGAATGAATATCCAGATAATTAGAAAGTGTATCGAGTATATAGATATTCTGAGCAGTATCATTACCAGTATTTTCGAAGCCTATTGTATATGTAAGCTGCGTTCCTGCAAGTATATTTCCCTCTGGCGATACTTCCATTTCATTAGGATCAAAGGAACTCTTTACAGTATCTACTCGAATGCATGTATTATTAACAGGATTTATATCACCAATAATAGGAGTTATAGACTCTTCAGAATGTACAGTATCTCCAGTTGTGAGCCAAACGCCAGGTACTATTAGCGTATAATCAATATATACAGGACCGCTATAGATTGCAGACAGATTATTCAAATCCCATGTGATAGTCGTACCATTAATTGAAGTTGGAGTTGGAACAGAACTTTGATATACATACTTAGAACTGAAATTTACAGTTACTGTACCATTATGTGGGCTACAATCCAAATTGTTTACTATCAAATGTCCTAGTTGTATATGTCTACCAGTGTACATAGATACCTGTTCTGTTAAGTCAAAGCCAGAAGTGCCTGTACAGTGAAATCCAATATATTTTGTAGCATTGTTGCCTATTGCTAATGTATCTGAAATAATTCCTGTTGCAGGACATGTAACAGATGCTCCTGAAATTGTTGTTAGCACTTTAAATTGATAAACATCACCCAAATTCCCATTGGCATTATAATTATAGCCTGAAGATGCAGAGATTGTATCAATAGCAATACCGTTAGAGTCTATCTCAATAGTTGTTGGATAACTTGCTAATGATTCTATGCTACTATCATAAATACAATTCGAATTATTATCATTATATAATTTTACAGAAAGTGTTCGGCAAAAACTATAGTTATAATTATAGGTCGTAGAATCAATTGCTATTGTCCCATTATAAAAAACATGCTTGATTGAATAATTTCCTGGATAGCTATATAAATGTTCAAAAGCAGCATATCCATTAAAGGATGAAAATGTATCAATACTAAATGATCCATCGCCGAAATAGGTCTTTATGTTGTATAAAGACGAGTAATGTACAGGAACAATATTAAATTCAGGACCTGAGCAAATTGAATTGACATACACATTAAAACTATCAGTAGAAGCCACCAGACTACCATTACCATTTACCTTCCTAATACGATAATTATAAAAATCAGCAATGTACAAGTTACCTGCTACATCAACATTAATACCATTAATGTGATCAAAAGAACCATTTATTGCTGGTCCCCCATCACCAGAATAGCTTGAGACACCATTTCCGGCTATTGTTGAAATAATACCTGTAGAAGCTGATACTTTTCGAATTCGTGGATTTGATTGGTCTGCAATATAGATATTACCATCATTATCGACATCAATATCAGAAGGAGTGAGCATGCATGCATTTATTGCTAGTCCACCATCGCCTGTAGTATCTGCTATTGTAGTACCTGCAACAGTAGTAATAATACCTGTAGTAGCTGTTACTTTCCTTACGCAACGATTAATTGCATCAGAAAAATAAAGATTACCTGATAGATCTATAGCTAAGCCCCATGGTCCATGTATTTGAGCATTTGTAGCAACATTTCCATTTCCAGAATAACCTGCAGTGCCTGTACCAACAACGGTTGTGATTATTCCAGTATTTGCTGAAACCTTACGAATTCGATTATTGTAGTAATCTGAAATGTATAAATTACCGTAGCCATCCAATATTATGCTAGTCGGATTATTCAACATCGCATTAGTGGCTAATCCTCCGTCACCTGAATATCCTGAAACTCCTGTACCTGCTACTGTAGTAATGATACCAGTGGTAGATGAAACCATACGAACGCATGCAAAAGAAAAGTCAACGATATACATATTATCTGACGCATCAAATGCGATTTGCTCAGGTGCTGCTAAAAAAGCATTGGTAGCTAAAACACCACTTACTAAGCCACTAGAAATACCATTCCCTGCCACCGTAGTAATGATACCTGTTGCAGCAGATATCTTCCGTATCCTACCATTATTGAAATCTACGATATATAAGTTACCATGTGAATCGAAAGAGACATCATTAGGTTGATTTATCATGGCATTTATTGCTAAGCCACCATCTCCAGCATAACCCTGAACTCCATTACCTGCTATGGTATTGATATAACCTACTTGTGCAATAGAGCTTATACTACACATAAAAAATGCAGTAATGAGAGTGTATAGTTTCTTCATAAGATGGTTGTATGGCTATTGTAGTAATATAAAAGTAGCAATTTCTATGCCATTTAATAATATGGAAACTAATATTTGTTAGCCCCTACCCTCATTTCGTATCTTTGTAATGGTTTTTAGAGTATCATAATTCCTTTCATATATCCATATACCCCCATTGGTAATCAATCGGTAATGTTCGGTAATCAGTCGGTAAAGAATCGGTAATTTTTCGGAAATGGATCGGTAAAAATTCGGTAAAAAAAATGCTGTCATTGCGGGCTTGACCCGCAACCTCCCGAACCTTTGCAATTTGTCTAGTCCTGAAAAAAGTTTACACATTTAAAGTGTAAAAGATGGAAAAGAGG
>JBAWXE010000170.1:0-3641 GCA_037144255.1 Bacteroidota bacterium
TTATTAAAGATTGTCATCAATTTGCAAATTGAGAAAAAAACATACCTTTGCCGTCCTTAAATGCGGGTGTGGTGAAATTGGTAGACACGCTAGACTTAGGATCTAGTGCTGTGAGGCTTGGGGGTTCGAGTCCCTCCACCCGCACTCTTTAACAAATCAGCCGGTCAATGTATCGGCTGTTTTTATAACTTAAAAAAATACAGGCAATGGCAACGGTTACGCGCGAAAATTTAGGCACCCTGCACGATAAGATCACCGTGAAATTAATGAAGGAAGATTATCTACCTTCTTTCGATAAGGCTCTGAAACAATATGCTAAAACAGCTAATGTACCGGGTTTCCGAAAAGGAATGGTACCTACAGGCATGTTGCGTAAAATGTATGGACAATCTTTGTTCAGCGACGAGGTATTGCGTAGTGCCAGTCGCAAATTGGAAGAATATCTCACTAACGAAAAGCTAGCCATTTTCGCTCAGCCAATGGTACTTCCTAATGAAACTCCTATTCATTTGGATATGAACACTCCTTCAGATGTAGATTTCTCATTTGAAGTAGGTTTGAAACCTGATTTCGAGATCACTCCGCTTACCTCTAAAAAGAAACTCACACACTACAAAATAGCTGTTGCTGAGAAAATGATTGAAGACGAGATACTGCGTATCACTCGTCGTTATGGTAAGGCCGAAGATCAGGATACTGTTACTACTAAGGATAATATCATATATGGTACTTACGAAGTATGCGATGCTGAGGGTAATGTAGCTGCTGAGTCTGAATTGACTGAGGATACTGCTCTATTGGAAAAATATCCGGTAAAATTGCAGGATATGCTCATGGACAAAAAAGCCAATGATACTTTAGTGATCCGCCCTTCTGAATTATGTACTGCTGAAGAATTAGCTGGTTTCATGAAAGATCCTTTGAAAAAAGGTATTGAATCTGCCGACTCTTATTACAAACTCAGCATTACTAAGGTTGCTTTACTCATCCCACGCGAATTAGATCTTACCTTATATGTAGAGGTATTCCCTAACGAGGATATTAAAGATGAAACAGAATTCAAAGCTCGTATCAGTACAGAATTAGGTCGTGAATACGAACGCGTAGCCCGCGATCGTATGAACAATGAAATGTATGAAATGTTGGTACACGAAACCCCTATTCAATTGCCCGTTCCTTTCCTGAAACGTTGGTTGAAAGAAGGACAAGAAAAACCTAAGAGCGAAAAAGAAGTAGAGAACGAATTCCCTGGTTTTGACCATCAATTACGTTGGACACTGATCTCTGATAAGCTGATCCTCGATAACAAAATTCAGGTTACTCACGAAGAAGTGAATAGCGATATCAAAACCCGCGTACTGGCATATTTCGGTATGCAAGAGGGTGATGATGCTCCTTGGTTAGATGGATATATGGAGAAAGTAGCCAAAGACGAAAAGACCATGAATGAAACATATCGTCGTCTATTGTTCGACAAATTGTTCCAATTCCTGGAAACTCAATTTGATGTTGTTTCAAAAGAAGTATCTGAAGAAGAATTCTTCAAGATACCTGATGCGCATGCACATCACCACCATCATTAATAAAACTGATCCTGTTCATTCAAAAGCCATCCATTTGGGTGGCTTTTTTTATGGAAAAACATCACAACGGTTTTCCCATTTTATAAAACGCTTTTTCCTGTTTCTTAAAGAGCTTCCCATTTTATCGTCCTTTCTTTGCTCTTCAAATAACAACTTATTTATAATGTACAAAAATATATACTTACTAGCTTTCGCTTTACTAGCCACACAAATGGTCTGTGCGCAGGAGTTCAGAAAAACGCCGGCACAACAACTCATGGCCAATACGGGAGAGGATTCATTGAATCTCGGTGCTGCACACTCTAAAACCATTATTTCCGGTTATGGCGATCTGTCTTATAGTCGCGACTTTAATGCTCAGACCGCAACTTTGAACCTTAATAGGGCAGTATTGTTTGTGGGTCATCAGTTCAATGATCGCATCGCTTTGTTTACAGAGCTAGAAGTGGAAGATGCTAAAGTAGCTGGTGGCGAAGTGGGTGGCGAGGTAGCTTTTGAGCAGGCATATTTGAAATTCAGCCTCAATCCACGTCAGTATATTGCTGCCGGTTTGTTCGTACCTCGTATAGGTATTCTTAATGAAAATCATCTGCCTGTAAATTTTAATGGTGTAGAACGTCCATTGGTAGAACAATTAGTTATTCCTGCTACCTGGCGCGAATTAGGGGTAGCTTTTTATGGACAAAGTTCATCTCTTCCTATTGCCTATTCCCTTGCATTGGTCAATGGTTTAGATGCTTCAGGCTTTCAGCATGGTTCCGGTATTCGTGAGGGTCGTGCAGAAGGTAGGCTGGCAAGTGCCAACAATTTGGCAGTTACTGCTGCCGTACAATACTTCTACAAAGACTGGAAATTTCAGGTTTCAGGTTATGCAGGTGGAACCATTGGTCTCAATCCTACTAAGGCGGATAGCCTAAAGGTCCATTCCGGTGCATTTGGCTCTACCATATTTTTGGGTGAAGGCGATGTACAATATGCTCATAATGGTTTTGCTGCCAAGGCATTAGCTTGTGCCATCGCATTCCCCGATGCAGTAAGTATCAATGCTGCTTTTGGCAACAATGTAGCTAGTATGATGTTGGGTGCTTATGGCGAACTGGCCTATAACCTATTCCAAAATGCACATAAGGAAAAATGGAAAACAAAACAATTGAATGTCTTTGCTCGTTATGAATATTTCGATCTGAATTCCTCTATCCCTTCAAACGGGGTTAGGGATGGTACTTTGCAACAATCGCATATCGTAGCAGGTTTTGGTTATTTGCCTATGCCCAATGTGGTGATCAAAGCAGATATTCGTTTGATGCATACAGGTGCCGAAAATCCACTTCTTACCGGCTCTACACTTCCATATAAGCAGAGTAATACTATCTTTAATTTAGGAATTGGGTATTCCTTCTAAATTTATGCATAGAAGAGATTTTATTAAAAGCAGCTGTGGTCTGTGTGTTGCCCTTGGTTCAGGTGCGTTGGTATCGGCTTTGCTGGAGTCTTGTGGTACTTCATTGAGTGTGCTTAAAACTACTGCTCTCAATAATGTGATTACCATCCCTTTGGCAGATTTTCAGCAGGATAGTTTTAAGATGGTACGTGTCAGTAATTACAATTACGATCTGGCTGTGCAAAAACAGGCCGATGGTTCCTATCTGGCATTGGTACTCATGTGTACACATGCTCACCACTCGCTTACCAAAACAGGTGATTCATATTACTGTTCATTACATGGTAGTCAGTTTGCCAATACGGGGCAAGTAAAAAAAGGCCCCGCAGAGAAGAATTTGATCCGGCTGCCGGTACACTCTAGCGATACTCAATTATCTATTACTTTATTACCTGCCGGTTAAGGAGATACCAATATATATTCTAGATACAATAAAAAAGCCACTGTGATTAGCAGTGGCTTAGTTTGTGGTACAATTCAAGCAGCTAGCTGCTCATTGTACCCTCGAGGTTTGGCACCGTTGCAAAGATAATGCTTTTGTGCTACTCTGCTTTATAAGCTATCCCTGTTTGTATCCAGGTCTTGGTATTTTCAAATATTTGTTGTTGTGCATTATC
>JBAWXE010000171.1:0-3610 GCA_037144255.1 Bacteroidota bacterium
ATTGCCTCATTTATCGAAGATATCGCAAAAGAGTAAATTGCTTTCATATCATATTCACAATAACAGCCCCAATTGGGGCTGTTTTTATTTTCAAAAATTTGAAATAATTATTAACATTTTTATTATGTTAGAAATAACCAATATACCAGACAAAACAGACTATAACCCTCTGAAACTCTGCTTCTAATACATTTTTTCTGAAAAATCAAAACCCGTTGTATATTTACGAAACTAACCACAAAAAGATGAAAAAAACATACCTCTTACTTCTTACCCTTACTGTATTCCTATCATCTTGCAATCTCTACAAAAAAGTATTTCACACGGCTAAAACTCCTTTCACTTCTAGAGAAAGGAAACAACTCGAATCTAATGAGATCTCTTTAGAAATGGTCCAATTCTATAACGACAAAAAGATCATCCTAAAACGCACATTAGATTCTGCTGGTACAAATATAAAATCAGGTGAGGTGCAATTAGAGAATGGTAAGTATATCAATTACGTTACTCTTGAAAAAGAAACTCCGGGCAAATGCGTATCATTTACAGATAGTACTGTTTCTGTTACTTTTGAAGAAGGCGACAATACTCAATTGGTATTCATGAGACCACCAAACGATAATTTGCCTTACGCACTCCACACTAATAATGGAGAAATAAATTATCAGGGTAGCAAATATAGACTGCACGTAAATGCAGCTTCTATTGACAATATCAAATCTAAAACAAAAGGCTCTAAATATTCAAGTGCCAATACAGGTCTTCTGATAAAGAAAAATGTACTATACAGCAAGAAGATACAGAAAAGAGTGATGAAGGGACAAAAAATAAAATAATTCCCATTGTAAATATTGTAACGATGCCTTGCAGTGATGTACACTAGCAAGGCATCGTTACTAAAGTAAGTACTAGTAAATCTATGCTAAGATCATTACTCATATTATTGCTCAGCTTCTCTACAAGTACTTCCTTCGCGCAGTTCCACGAAAAACGTTGTGAGATAAGCCTGCAAGACACTACCATATACCGGCATGTAATTCCACGATTAGGTGGATGCACTGTACAAACTAAAGGAGAAATGTCTATTGCAACCATGAGTAATTGCATCGGTATTGGATTACCATGTATGTTCTTTGCTGACTCTTCTGGTTATTTACCTCAAATAGATAGCTTTTCATTTTCTATCAAGAGAAACGGAGTTACCTATATTCATGGTAGTTGCACCGGTCCTTTATTTTGTGATGATCTTACTAAAGCTATTATCAATGCCAAAGCAAACGACATTATATCATTTGACAACATAAATGTTATTTTCAATTGTGCAGATTGTGAAAAAGTAATAGAAAAGAGTCGATTTATTGTCATTGAACCACTTACGCTCAAACTAACAAATTCTCCTATTAAGAAAACCACTGTAACTACTAAACAAAAAACAAGTTCAAAAAAACAACTATGACATTTATAACTCTATACTCAATCATGTTAAGTAAGTATTTATGGGTATAGAGAAACTCAAAATAGAAGCATTCCTACAATTAGCCCAGCTGCATCCTGTCCTTGATGTGCGCAGCTCTGGAGAATACACTCATGCTCATATACCAAATGCTTTCAATCTACCATTGTTCGATGATGAAGAAAGAAAAGTAGTAGGTACTGCTTACAAACAAAATAGCCGTGAAGAAGCTATCAAGATTGGGCTGGATTATTTTGGTGTCAAAATGCGTAAGATGGTAGAGCAAGTAGAGCAGATCTCTACAACCAAGGTCATTCTTGTTCATTGCTGGCGTGGTGGTATGCGTAGTGCTGCAGTAGCTTGGCTGTTAGATTTATATGGATTCAAAGTATACACACTTGCTGGTGGCTACAAAGCTTATAGACAATGGGCATTCGCACAATTCGAAATACCCTACCCCTTTAAAATGATTGGAGGCTATACTGGCTCCGGGAAAACACTGGTACTTCATGAATTAAAAAAAGCAGGATATGCCATTATAGACTTAGAAGGCATTACACATCACAAAGGTTCAGCTTTCGGTGCACTTGGACAACCCGAACAACCTTCTCAGGAAATGTTTGAGAACATACTGGCTATGCACCTATATCAGGAAATGAGCAGCTTGTCACAAAAAAAGGCCGCTGACATTATATGGATGGAAGATGAAAGCCAGCGGATAGGCCTTGTAAATATTCCAAATGCCTTTTGGAATACAATGCGCTCTGCACCACTCTATTTTTTAGATGTCCCTTTTGAAGAACGGCTAAATTATATCACTCAGGATTATGGCATTTACGACAAAGACAAACTTGTTACAGCCATTCTGCGAATTCAAAAACGGTTGGGCAACCTTGACACAAAGAATGCTATCAATTTCCTTTTAGAAAATAATACAAAGGAATGTTTCAGGATACTGCTTAAATACTATGACAAATATTACATTAAAGCACTCAATAGCAGGGATGAACTAAACGAACTCTTGCATAATATTGTTTGTGAAAGTGTGAATACAAAGGTCAATACTCAAAAAATAAAAAACAGCTTACTAACTTTATAATCATGGAATCTTCAGAACAAGAAATTAGATTAACCCAATACTCTCATGGTGGCGGATGTGGTTGTAAAATATCACCTGCTGTATTGGATGAGATACTAAAAAGCAGATCTTCATTCCCAGCAGATAGTAAATTACTAGTAGGCAATAGTAGTAAAGACGATGCTGCTGTTTATGATATTGGCAACGGCATGGCCCTTATTTCAACTACCGATTTTTTTATGCCTATAGTTGACGACCCATATAATTTTGGGCGAATCGCATCTGCCAACGCTATAAGTGATGTATATGCAATGGGGGGCAAACCTATTCTGGCCATTGCCATACTTGGATGGCCTATAGATAAATTACCTACACATATTGCTCAACAAGTATTAGAAGGCGCTCGCAACATATGTGCAGAGGCTGGCATACAGTTAGCAGGCGGTCATAGTATCGATTCTACTGAGCCTATTTTTGGCCTATCTGTCAATGGGATCATAAATACTCAGAACCTCAAAAAAAACAACACAGCCCAGGAAGAAGATGTGATCTTCCTTACTAAACCTATTGGCGTAGGAATTATGTCTACAGCGCAAAAAAGAAATTCTTTACATCCTGATCATTTAGCTACTATAACAGCTCAAATGACTCGTTTGAATAAAATTGGCGAAGCTCTGGGCAAAATACCCGGAGTATCTGCAATGACTGATGTTACAGGTTTTGGGCTATTAGGCCATATGATAGAAATGGCTGAAGGTAGCAACTTATCTGCTGAATTGTATTATTCCAAAATCCCAATATTGGATGGTGTTCGTGAATATCTGGCTCAACGCATTGTACCGGACTCTACTTTCAGGAACTGGAATAGCTATAGTGCCAAAACCAGTTTCGAACCTGGTGTAAATGTCATGGAAGCCTTTAGTTTATTACCTGACCCTCAAACCAATGGGGGCTTACTCATTGCGGTAAAGGAATCAGAGGCTCAAAAAGTTGTTGATCTGCTCGAACTGTTTGACCTTCAATCATTTACACAACCAATTGGCAAATTCATTGCTCAACAGGACAAGGTCGTGATAGTA
>JBAWXE010000172.1:0-3519 GCA_037144255.1 Bacteroidota bacterium
TTATTATGCACCATAATAATACAAAATATTATTTCTTATCAAAAATATCTATTTAACAATAATAATATTATATCACAACTCTTGTTATTCTGATATGATCAGTTATTACTCCTTTTGTTTACTCTTAACCAGGATACACATAGGATAGCACCTGAAAGTAAAAAAAGTGCTAACAATTGCCAGAAGGTTGAATTGGTGTGATATTGACCAGCGGAAGCGTTCTTCCAGATCTCTAAGAAATAATATGTGGCTGCTACTATAGAGCCCAAAGCTACAAACAAAGTAAGGATGAGTGTAGTGATCTGAATGGCACGAGCATTCCTTTCAGCATCACGAAGGCGCTGCTCCCCTGCCATTTTAGATTCATTCTCTGCAGAATAACCACCTTGCTGGATGAATACACGCCCTTCGAAAGTAATGCGATATATTTTCTCTTTAGTAGGATCTATGCTCCATACACGGGAAGTCTCCTTCTTATAAGAAGTGATGTAATTATCTTTTTCAAGTTTTTGTACTATACCCTCGATCTCGTTCTCGTATCGACTTTGATCGAAAACATCACCTTTGAACTTGGTAAACTCCTCGTACTCACAAAAATGCTGAATAACTGAAAGCGTAGACCTGCCAACAGAATTGGCCAGTGTATCGTCTTCTAGAAATTCCAGTACTCTATCTAACTTTTCTATAGGTGTGAGCATAGAAGTACAATTAAATACAGCAAAGTGATCAGTGCCCTTTGTACTCTACTTTCTTCCCAATAGAAGTGAGCCCCAGTAAGGCATCAGCAGTGGTAAAATCTCGCGTAAATGTTTGAGTTCTGAATCGCAACCCTGAGCCTCAGAAATAAGCTTATCGGCTAGGGAAACAGCAACAGGAGCTTTGTGTTTGATAATATTAGATATTTTTTCAGCATCTTCCGACTTCATACCATTGGTAGTATACTGGTGGGATAATATGCCGGAAACAGTGTTTTGATCGAAGAAATGCTGAATATTGGTCCACTTATCAGACAGCGAAAGTTTGTTGACAACAACAGCTTTATCGCCATTGAGAATCTCGAACATTTCTTCCTGAGAGATGACATTATCTACCAAACCTATTTCCAAGGCATCTTTAGCAGAGAGCATTTTGCCGGTGAGTATAAGATATTTGGCCAGAGACTTACCAATTTTCTTGGCGGTGCGCTGGGTGCCACCTAGACCCGGATATATTCCAATACCTGTTTCAGGAAATGCCAACATGGCCTTAGGTAAAGCCAGTATCACATCGGCACAAAGAGCCATCTCTAAACCGCCACCCAGAGCCAAACCATTGATGATAGCTACTACTTTTTTCTTGGATCTATCGATTCTATCAAAAACTTGCTGGCCATAAGCTGTGAAGCCTTCGATATCGTTGATGCGATCGGATTTAATATTCTTGACAAAGAATTTGATATCTGCGCCAGCAACAAAAGCCTTGCCAGAACCTACTAAAAAGATGGTATCAACATCGGCATTATTGTCTGCTACAATGAATCTATCTTCGAACTGTTTTACCACTTCTTCGTTCAATGCATTGAGGTCTTCGGGTCTATTGATAGTTATAATAGCCGCTTTGTTCTTAATATCAAGTGTAACATAATTCATTTTCCAATGATAGCTACCAATGCTGGAAGGAGAAGCTATATCATATCTTTTTACCAGTTTGTGAATAAGAACGCGTACACCACCCTCTCCTGTTTTCTGCATCATTTCTATTGGACCTTTGCTCCAACGTAAGCCGATACGAGCACCCTTATTGATATCAACAGCCGTACAAACGTTTTCGTCGAGCAACTGAGTACAAACCAAATATACAACTCCCATCATACGATCGGAGATCGTTTTACGTACTTTTTCGTCTGTAGATATTTCTCCCTGCAAATCCCAATTCTCTTTCAGATCTACCTGATATTTCAATCTATTGGACACATGGTAAAAATTGCCGTATACTTCGAGTGTTTTCTGTGCATGATAAGCAACAGGCACTCCAGTGGCGTTCATAAGAGCAAAAGGCCCCATGCCAATACCGAATACTTTCATACATACATCATCGATAGTAGCGATATTGGCTACATTTTCGTCGAAGAGACGAACAGATTCATTGAGCCAAGGCACAAAAAAACGATTGACCACAAAGCCGTAGGAATCGCGACATATGATAGCATCTTTGCCAGACTGAACTGAAAATATTTGTGCACGTTGGAAAGTTTCTTCTGAAGTTTTTTTGCCCGGGATGATCTCTACCAATCGATTTTTGGCAGCATGATAGAAATAGTGCAGACCTATGAACCTTTCGGGATGAGAAACAGATTTGGCTAATTCATCGACAGAGAATGAAGAAGTATTAGTAGCCAAAATAGTATCGGGGCCTATTATTTTATCCAAATTTCTGAACAGATCAGTTTTGGCATCGAAGTTCTCGAAAATGGCCTCAATTATAATATCGCAAACTGATAAATCGGCTAAAGTGGCCGTGCCAGTAATATTGGACAAGTATGAACTAACCTGATCGGCAGAAAACACCTTGCGTTCCAGGCCCTCATTCAGCATATTGGTGATATTGGTAATGCCTTTTTGAACAAAAGCCATTTCTCTATCAGCAAGTATGACCTTGAAATTCTCTTGTGCGAATTTTTGCGCTAAAGCGGCACCCATTGTACCAGCACCCACTACACCAACTGTTCTTATCAGTTTCATAAAAAATCAAATAGTTTAATTATTCTTCCAAATTGGTTTTCTCTTTTCAATAAATGCATTGATGCCTTCATTGGCATCGTGGGTATTCATTAATTCGGTTACATACATCTGTTCCAGTATAGGTAGGAAATTTCCGAGTATATGATTGAATTTGACCCTTGAAGATTTGACTGCGAAACGTAGTGAGGTAGCACTCTTAGGAATGATATAAGTATCGATATAGGTATTGACACCAGTTTCTAATGCTGCCTTATCCTCAAATACTTCATTTACCAGACCAACAGTCTTGGCCTCGTCTGCTGTAATAACCTTTCCGGTAATGATCAATTCCTCGGCACGAGCCAATCCGATCTTCTCTGCAAGGATAATAGAAGCTGGTGGCGGGAATACACCTAGAACTATTTCAGGTTGAGAAAATTTAGCAGAATTATCAGTCATTAAGAAATTGCACATGATTGCCAGTTCCATACCACCACCCAGGCATTGACCAGAGATTTTGGCCATAGAAGGTATCGCTATTTCTCGCAAAGTGTAAAAAAGCTGATGGAAGCCTTTTAGCATAGCAGGTGCAGCATCTTTTTGATGTTCATCGACACTGGCACCAAAGGAAAAATGCTTTCCGGCACCTTCGAATGTGATGAGTTTAAGTTCGTTGCGAGACTTATATGAATTCAGGAGTTCCTGAAGTTCTTGCATCATGATATGATCAAGGACATTCCCTTTGCCATCATCTAGTATTATTTGCGCAACAGCATTATCGAAACTATAATTAACCTTTATCTTGTTCATGCTTAAATGT
>JBAWXE010000173.1:0-3363 GCA_037144255.1 Bacteroidota bacterium
CTCTTATAAAAGACCATTAACCCCATGCTAGTTGAAATATAAATTAGAGAAGGAAGTATAATAAAGAATATGAGGTATAAAAAAAGGGCGATATAAATATCGCCCTTTCTATTTCTATTGTACTACTATTATTTGTTATGGCAAGTAAAGCATAATTGGCTACCACTATTGGTTTTGATCAACAAATGCGGAACACCTGCACCATTATGTGGATCGTGGCAAGAATTACATTGTACTTTAGTACCACCTTCCAGCATATCATGTGCTATGGTACCTCCACCTGCAAGACCAGAAAGAGCTACTGTAGGATCATATAGTTTACCATCAGCAGTTGCTAAGGCCTGATCGTAAGTGAAAGAAATTGGGTGATCGTTTCTCAGATCTGTTCCAGTAAGAGAAACACCACTAGAAAGACTACCTATATATGTTGTACCAGTACTATATGTACGGAAGTTTTCAAGTGCTACTGTACCATCGTGGCAGCTAAGACATAATTTTGAAGTTCCATCAGGTTGTCCTACTACAGCCTGCATATTATAACCAGCATATACACTATAAGTACCTTGTGCTGACATTCTATGGTTCCACAAAGGAGCAGTAAGGCCTGCTGAAGTATCATTTGTGTTGTGAGGAGCATGACATGGCAAACACATTTGACCTCTAAGATTACTTGAAATAAGTGTTGCATTATTCCAAGCTGCACTAGTAAAGTCGTGTTTTGATGTTGCTAGTCCTTGTCCATAGCTGAGCGGAGCTAGCCCTAGGACAAGTAATGTGGCGAAAATTATTTTCTTATATAACATAATGTTTATATTTTGTTTTTGAAACTAAATTTGGTTTGGCATTAATAAAGTAAACCTATTTTTTATGGCAAGTTAAACACAATGCACTACCAACATTACTCATTCTTTGGAACTTATAATAAGGAGTACCATGAACTTCGTGACAAGATGTACACTGTACTTGTCCTGTTTTATCTAACATATCAGTACCAATAGAATGGCCAAGACCAGAAGAAGAAGAAGTATCACGCAGACCTGGGTCAGCAGCTACTAAGGTTCCATCATAAACAAATGAAACCGGATGAGAAGTCATAAGACTTGTGGTTAAATTTGATCTTGATGAAAGAGCACCCATTAACAAAGTACGAGGAGTACCAGGTGTTAATGTATCCTGAAGTCCAGAAGCACCGCCACCTGTACCATAAGCGTTGACAGCAGTAACGCCGTCATGACAACTCAAACAAAGCTTTGAGGCTCCTGTTGGCTGTCCCGGAGTAAACTTAATAGCATAACCACTACCTCCCTGACCATAAGCAGTAAAGTTTGCTTGTGTAGTGGCGTGATTCCATAACGGCGTTTGACTAACGTCGTTGTTGTGTGGAGCATGACAAACGAGGCAGACTTCACCACCTTGGTTGTATGCCTTTTCTACACCACTTCTAAAATCGTGATGTGTTCCTGTAATTTGTCCTCTTGAAAGAGGTACTAGCCCCACCATCAGTGTGCTTAGTAATACTAGTTTTTTCAATTTCATAAACAATAAATTTTGTGATTAAGAATAAATCAATAACACAAATTTAGAGACAGTTGAATGACACTGCAATGACAGTAATCAGTCTGAAACATGTGTTTTCGCAGGAAAAAAAGAATGTTCATACATGTATATTTTAGTTAAAATTATCATAGAGAAAACTAAGCAATAGGTTCAAAATGAGCAGTAAAATGGCGTAGGAATTTAGGTTCTTTGGTGATCCTAATCCCCTTTGTTTGCTTTGCGGTTCTGATGATCTCATCAAATACCTCAACTACATAATCAATATGACTTTGAGTGTATACACGACGAGGAATGGCAAGCCTTACAAGCTCAATAGGAGCAGGAACTAGCTTATGGTTATCATCATATTTACCAAACATTACAGACCCAATCTCCACAGCTCTGATACCACCTTTCTTATACAATTCGCAAGCTAATACTTGGCCAGGGTATTGGTCTGTAGGAATGTGAGGGTACAATGCACCGGCATCAACATATACTGCATGACCACCAATAGGATATAACACAGGGATACCTTTAGCCCTTATGTGTTCCCCTAAATAGCGAGTACTTTTTATTCTGTAATTAAGATAGTCTGCATCAAACACCTCACGTAATCCTATTGCGATAGCTTCCATATCACGACCAGAAAGCCCACCGTAAGTTGTAAAACCTTCGGTAATAATCAACAAACTGGTACATGCATCTGCTAAGTCAACATTTTTCACTGCCAGAAAACCTCCGATATTTACTAATGCATCTTTTTTAGCACTCATCACACAGCCATCAGCCAAAGCAAACATTTGTTGAGCAATCTCGCGATAAGTTGTATGTTCATAACCATTTTCAAAATGCTTAATAAAATAGGCATTCTCAGCTATTCTACAACAATCAATGATGTACAATACTCCATGTGTTTTACAAATTCTAGATACATCCTTTGCATTTTGCATTGATACCGGTTGTCCGCCACCACTATTATTAGTAACAGTAAGAATTACAGCACCAATATTTTTTGCACCATACTTAATTATATTCGCTTCTAGCAATACTGTATCCATATTACCTTTAAAATGGTAATCAGAGTTATGATCTAATGCTTCGGGAGTAGGAATATCAATAGCTTCAGCACCACTAAATTCAATATTCGCACGTGTAGTATCAAAGTGAGTATTACTAATAAATATTTTTCCTGCACCTCCTAAATGTCCATAAAGAATTCGCTCTGCTGCCCTACCTTGGTGGGTAGGTAAAATGTATTCAAAACCAGTAAGATCTGAAACTTCAGCTTGTAATCTTTCCCAACTTTTGGCACCAGCATAAGATTCATCACCACGCATGATACCAGCCCATTGTTCGCTACTCATAGCAGATGTACCACTATCAGTAAGGAAATCGATAGTTACTTCTTCTGCACGCAGTAGAAAAGGGTTATAGTGGGCTTTCTTGATATATCCTATTCTTTCTTCTTCCGTAGACATGCGAATAGGCTCAACAGACTTGATTCTAAAAGGTTCAATAATTGTCTTGAATTCCATAATAAATGATTTTTTGAGCTAAACTGCAAGTACGTAAAAACAAAAAAACTAATGAATGACCTAAATCATAAAATCTATGATACTGATCATAATAAAAATTGTATGTACTAACTTCTTTTACACTGCTAAAACACATAAATATGGCACGATTAGAAAAACGCTCATGGGCAGAACCATTTAAGATAAAAATGGTAGAACTACTGAAAATGACAACCAAAGAACAACGTACGAAAGCGATAAAAGAAGCTGGGTACAATACTTTTTTGCTAAAATCAGAAGATGTATATAT
>JBAWXE010000174.1:0-3291 GCA_037144255.1 Bacteroidota bacterium
AGCATTAATTTTTTTGCTTCTTCTTCTTTTATAGCTCGAACAGAATAGGTACCAAATTTATGAATCGATTGAGGTGTTAATCCTAAATGTCCCATAACTGGAATTCCAGCCGAAATAATTCGTTCAACAGATTCGATAATTTCAGAGATCATCAACACCATTAGTATCAATTACTAATCTCTTATTGGCGTAGTATCTTTTACTATACCTGCTTGTACCAGTTGTCTTAGCAATTGGCGTATTTCTTCAGGCTTTTGTGTGCCAATCAGCATTCTATTGCCTTTATCATACTGTAACTGTAAGCCCATATCACCTGCTACATTAAAGGCTCTGTCGCTATCCCGGGTTCCTTCGCGCATTCCCCATCCTCCATATTCAGCTAATGGTTTATATTGTCGTACATATGCTTTCTGCACACTACTCCATGGTATCTTTTCACTAGCATTATCAGAAAGGGAGAACCCATAATACACCGCTGTATTATCTATTCGGGTATTCAGTTTCATACACATGAAGATGAAAATAAATACACAAGGGAGTACCCCACAAGTGATCAACAACAGTTTCAGAGCTAAAGTGATCTTTTTACCTTCTTTTTTCATTCGAGATAATCTTATCCCAACAAATATGGCAACAGCAAGTATCAAAAGGAATACCCACCATGTTTGCCCTGATCTTTGCGACTCTGTAAATACTACTTGTAACATATTATACTGTTATAATTTAAAATCTGTCTTTACTGTTTTGTGATGCTTCTGATTGCACCCTTGCTATGCCCATTTCTGCAAAACGTTTCAATAGTTCTGCTACCTCATCGGGCTTTTGTGTACCTATCAATATCTTTTTACCACCCTTCTTCACTATTTGCAGACCCATATTACCGGCAATATTATAAGCCATACCATTGCGAAAACTATATCTGTAGCCCCAGCCGCCATACTCCTTTATGGGGCTGTACTTTCTTACATAGGCCTGTTCTATATCCGTCCATTCCATATGCTGCATCCTCATTTGTATAGGGAAAAACCTATAATACACACCTGTACCATCAATTTTGGTTTCCAGCTTCATAAATACAAACAAAATCACCACCAAGCCTATAGGTACTAAACTAGCTAATATAGTGATCAACATCACGGTCTGTTTTGACATATTCGATCCATGAGTGTCTCCTTTTGAGATACCGACAATAGCAGCACATATGGATACCAGCAATATTACCCATACCCACCATTGCCTGAATTTCTGAGTCTCTGAAAAACTATTGTTATCCATATACTACTCTTTTATTATTAAACTAATTACCCCTTCTTCATCGCAATCACTCAATCGAATAATCAAAGTATACTTTCCAATTGCAACATTAGATAAATTTACTTCAACAACGGCCCCTCCTACAATAGTATTACTTTCAATTTTGTTGCTACTATCTATCAGATCAAAATCTGCAACAGAACCACAGCCTTTAATAAACAAATATCCGTCTTTCGATTTACTTAATACTAGCTCTTTAACTTTGTTTATATTATTTTGATCAAGATGAGAACACCATGTATCATACATGATTTTGTAAATTATCCCAGTATCAGATGTATTAATAGATATTGTATCCACTTCTCTATATTTATATGACAGCGAATTTGGAGTATTTGATATATATAGCAATATTGATTCATTTCGTTTTAGGTATAATGGATAATGTATCTCACCCATGTCTTTTGTGTATAAATGGATATTATCCTTTGCATTAAATGAATTTATGATTATCGGATTCTTTGCTATCAGTATCAAAGGTTTAATATCTGTTGGCTTTGATAGAAAATTCATTTCAAATAGCAGCTTTGCATCCTGAATATTCAAAGAATTATTGGGATAGTATAAGGTAATGCTATGGTTCTCATCACCTGGAGGATAGTATTTCTTTTTGAAAACTTGATTGTCAATATAAGTTAACAATATACTAGAATCATTGCTTTCATATTCATAATATTCTAGGTTACCATATTTATCAAATTCTTTCTTCCAAATACTAATGCCTTTATCATAGAATTCACTAACAGCTAGTTTCCGTGTTGTGGAATCATATTCATTGAATATTCCATCAACTACCGAGATGGAATCATTAGTGTAACCATTTACATATATAAAGTCCGTATTTCTTAGATCATGTACATTTCCATCTATTCTATCTATCCTATCTATTCTCTTTTCTCCATTTTTTTATTTACCCAAAGCGTTCCTCTCTTGCTATTCTCTCTTTTATCAAACCAAATTGTATCATAACAAGAAAATGGAATGATTGAATAATTCACTTCCTCTAAACCATTATAATTCCAATACCCATACTTTAACCCACTATCATTTGTCTTGTTTTGAGCAAAACTATAATTGGCTATAAAAACCATGCTGCATAGTATAAATGCCCTCCAATAGTAATTTAGTATATTATTCATTTGATAAAGGCAATTATTGGCGTATACAAAAAAGCCACTACTAAGTTAGTAATGGCTTTCTAAAATTATTGCTTTTTTGAGAGATGCTTATTGTTGTTTGGTAGCCATCATCTTTTTAGCTTCTATGCTCAGTGTAGCATGAGGCACTGCACGCAAACGTGCTTTGTCTATCAGCTTACCTGTAACACGGCATATACCATAGGTCTTGTTCTCTATACGCATCATCGCCTTTTCCAGATGATTGATGAATTGTATCTGACGGCTAGCCAACTGTGCCAGTTGCTCGCGCTCCATAGCACCACTACCATCTTCCATATTCATATAGCGGTTCTCTGTATCTTCTGTTCCTGCTTCATCCTTACGGGTGATCAGTCCTTGTAGATATACCAATTCTTTACGCGCTGCTTCCAGACGGCTATTGATCAGTTCTCTGAATTCCATCAGTTCTTCATCGCTATAACGATATACCGGACCTGAATCTTGACTTGTTTCATCCAAAATAGAACGAGTAAAATCAGGTTGGTAATTGATCATAGTTCTACCATTGTCACTTCCGCCTTTCGATTTGTTCTCCAAACGACGGTGTGCTATAATAATAGTAGGTTTCTTTTCTTCTTTTATCATACGTGCAGGTGCCACAGTAGCTGGTTTAGAAGCCGGCTTGTTCACAGAAGAACTGTTTGGTGCTCCTTTGATAGGCACACCGGGTTTTCCTAAACGTGTTGTGATCACCTGACGTGGCGGAGCTTTTTTACCTTTTGCTGCTTTAGCTGCTTTTACTACAGGAGCTGGTGCTGCTACTTCTGCTTTCTTTGCAGGAGCCGCTGGTTTTGCAGGT
>JBAWXE010000175.1:0-3260 GCA_037144255.1 Bacteroidota bacterium
AATCAAAATATTTCATAAAGTGTTCTCTGTTTTTCATATGGTGTCAAGTATTAAGTGGCATTAGGAAACCTAGTGTTTTATTGCTTTAGGTCATTTGATAATTTAGAATCATTTATTAGGTTTGTATTGAAGCTATATTTTGATGTTGTTTTAGGATTTGAGAAGTTCCCGTTTATCACACGCTAGTTAATTAGGGAAAGTGAAATGAAGTCTGAAATGTGTATCTGTTTGATATATAATGGTGTAGCGTTGGAAGGATAGTCAATTAGTTTTTTAATCTCACCAAAATAGAAAAACTATGTTTTTATTAGACGTAAGCTTCGATACCGGCGCCACGGGCTTTATGCTCTTAGCCACCAGCCTAGTAATGTTAATGACACCAGGACTTGCATTCTTTTACGGAGGCCTTGCTGGTAAGCGAAATATTCTAGGTATTATGGCTCAGAGTTTTGTGTCCATGGGTATTACTACCATCATGTGGTACATCTTTGGTTATTCCTTATGTTTCAGTGGCGATATGGCGCATCACAATGATATTGCTGGCATATTGGGTAATTTAGATAAGGCATTCATGAAAGGAGTTGATCTGAATACTCCGTTTAGTGGAAATCCTAAGATCCCTGAATTTGTTTTCTTTGCTTATCAAATGATGTTTGCCATCATTACACCTGCATTGATAACTGGTGCTTTTGTCAATCGCATCACATTCAAAGCTTATTTACTGTTCCTGATTGTTTGGCAAGTTTTGGTGTATTATCCATTTGCCCATATGATATGGGGTGGTGGTATTCTGTTCGAACATGGTGTTAAAGATTTCGCAGGTGGTATTGTAGTACATGCTACTGCCGGTTTTGCAGCTCTTGCTTCTGTTATCTATGTAGGTAAACGTAGAGATACAAGCTCTCCACCCAATAGTATCCCTCTTATTGCCATTGGTACTGGTCTCTTATGGTTTGGCTGGTATGGCTTTAATGCAGGTAGTGAGTTGAACGTGGATGCTATTACTGGTCAGGCATTTATCAATACAGACGTGGCCGCTTCTTTTGCTACCATTACATGGCTTATCATAGAATGGAGCTTGGTAAAGAAACCTAAGTTCGTAGGCTTGCTTACAGGTGCGGTAGCTGGTCTTGCCACTATTACGCCTGCTGCTGGTTTTGTAACTCTTGGCTCAGCCGTTATTATTGGTATAGCTTCGGGTGCTGTTTGTTATATAGCTGTACACTTTAAGAACAAGATGGGTTGGGATGATGCCTTAGATGTTTGGGGTGTTCACGGTATGGGTGGGGTTACCGGTACTATATTGCTCGGTGTTTTTGCTACTAAAGCTGTAAATGCTGCCGGTGCAGATGGCCTCATTACGGGTAGTAGTAGTTTCTTCATGGCTCAATTACTGGCAGTAGTAGGTGCTAGCATCTATGCATTTGTCTTTACCTATATTATGCTCATATTGATCAACATGGTGACCAAAGTGAAAGTAACTCAGGATCTGGAAGATCAAGGTCTTGATGAAGCACTACATGGTGAAAAAGCTTACGATGAAGGTGCTCTATAATGGCAACTGATATTAATTAAGAACGCCGAATACTGATCTGGTATTCGGCGTTTATTTTTTAAAGAATGTATGTTTTGTTTAGAACCAAACACCTATATGTATCATCGCCTCATAACGGTTGTTGGTACGTTTGCCATCTGTATAAAAGAGATTCTGCTTGTCGTCAAATATCAGATCTCTTGCTTCTACTTTTATATAAGAATTCTCTGTGGGTTTGTAAGATGCACCTAGCGTAAACCCATTGCAGGAATATCCTGTCAGGTTCCTCTGTGCTGTATCTAATGCAATAACGCCCGACAGAAAACCGTCCTTATCGCTATACATTTCGTACCTGCCATAGTAGTAGAATTTTGGGTTTACCTGGTATTGGAGTATAGCAATAGCGCTATATATGGATGCAAACTTCGTATTGTCGGTTATTCCTGAGTTTTGTTGGCCTATATAATCTACACCTATCACTGTTTTTAATTTAGAAGTGATTTGGTAATTAAATACAACATTATTTAAGAATCGCACATGAGAGCCTTTTGTCCTATCAGGCATTTCGTCACCTATCAAGTTATAATATCCAATACTGGCTTTTGGGTTGATAACATAAGAGAGTGTTATACCCACTGATTTTTTAGAATTGGTTTCAACAAAAGTATTGTACCCATTAAGTATGTGCAGACAGAAAGTAAATTTATCGTTGGGTACATACGATAACTTTACGCCACTTTGAAACCATGGTTCATATACTGTTATCACAGATAGCGAACTTACTATATTGTCCTTTGGTAATAATGCCTCAGTACCTATATGTGTTTTGAAAAATCCTGCATCTAGCCATATGTTTTTCTTAAGACGAATACCTACATTGGCTTCTTGTATATAATTATATACTGGCGACCATGCGCTGGTAGGCAGATCACCATAATGAAGTGTGCCTATTGCTCTAATATTGGGAGAAGTATATTGTGCAGTTAACTGTAGTATGTTCAGCCCGAATTCATTGCTGCGTGGGGAAACAGCAGCTATTTTTTGAAACTGATTTACACCTACAGAGTCAGAGTAGTGTGCGTAATAAGCATCAGCATAACCACTTATTTTGAATTCGGATGTGGAATCTTTACTCTGGCCATAGCTATTGCTAACTAGTAAAGAAATACTAATAGCAGAAAGAACTCTTTGGTACCACATACTTGCAAGTTTTAGCACTCAACAAACTTATTATTATTGCATTAAAAAACAAATGATTTTACTACTTGTTTATTTTCATTGTTATAAAACAACAAAGGATAGCATCATGCTATCCTTTGTGTAATAATTATTATTTAGCTACTGACTATTTTTTCTTGTTGATAGTTTCAGCAAATTCTTTACCTGCTTTGAATTTTGGAACCTTAGATGCTTTGATTTTGATCACTGCACCAGTTTGTGGATTTCTACCATTACGTGCTGCTCTGTTTGATACAGAGAAAGTGCCGAAACCAACCAAAGTTACTTTGTCACCTTTCTTCAGTGCACCAACAACTGATGATGTAAATGAATCGATAGCTTCAGCTGCTTGAGCTTTAGTCATGCCTGCGTCTTTGGCAACTTTTTCAATTAATTCTGCCTTGTTCATGTTCTGTTTGGATTTTTGGAGTTAATACTTTTAATAAAAATATTGAATTACCTCGAATTCCAAACTTTTCTGGCGATTATCCTACAAAAAAATAAGAAT
>JBAWXE010000176.1:0-3158 GCA_037144255.1 Bacteroidota bacterium
GTGGTAAGCTACAGGGTGGTTTTAAACCGGCAGATAATACAGACTTCACTGTGAAGGGATGGTGGGATGGCAGCTACCAACACCAAAAGGATCAGTACCTGAATGACGAAATGGGATTCAGAGCTGACCTAGTAAGGCTGAACAATCAAATAGATTATTCATTATTTGATAAATGCCACGCAGGCTGGACCATAAAAGGCAAGGACTGCTACATGTATCAATGGCCATACACAGATGCTTACTATGGAAATGACTATGTAGGATATCAAACTGTATTGGATAGATCTATAAAACTAAAGGCCATACAAGATACACTTGAACGATTAGGGAAACATTTGATATTAGTATATATGCCCAGTAAGGCTAGTTCATATCCCGAATACATTCCGGTTGATAGGGTAAAAGCACAAATAGGTATGACCAACTATAGAGCCTATAGGCATGTGGGCGATTCATTGGGCATCAGGCAGGTAGATATGGATGCTTGGTTTGTATCTATGAAACATAGCAGTAAAGAGCCCCTCTACTCTAAACAGGGTATACACTTTACGATGTATGGTGCTACACTCTGCGGTGATAGCCTGGTAAGATACATGGAAGGTATAACGCATATACGCGTACAACATCCCGACTGGAGCAAAATGGAACATACGGATAAAATTAGAGGTGGTGATGATGATGTATCGGTGGAGCTGAATCTTATTTTTCCGGTGTGTAAGGAAACTCTAGCTTACCCGATAGTGAAGGATATACCTGATACTGCTACAAGAAAGATCAATGCGATATATATAGGAGATAGCTATACTCAAAAGATGGTAGAGTTTGGCATAGTACATAAGATGAATGGGCAGTGTGAATTCTGGAGCTTATTTAAGGAACTGCATGATATCAATCATCCTAAGTGGTCGTTTATGAAGGACTATGATTGGAAGGCTGCTATCAATACAGCTGACTGTGTAGTACTGGCGTATACATTATTTAATTTCAGAGATCTGGGAAATGGATTTATAGATCAGGCTTACTATCATTATTATCCTATGGGAGTACAGGCAGTAAAATAATAGAATAATGGTACTGATCTCTATATCCCAATGAAAACGTGCCATGCATCTATAATATGGGGATTTTGTTTTTTAGCCTTCATTTTTGGGTGTTATTTTTCTTGCATTGTAACTAGGAATTATAGTAAAATACTTACTCTGAAATGGTATGGTTCATTCAAAAACTCCTAATATTCGCGTCACCTCTTAGTGAAATGCGAATGAATAATAATTCCCTTTGTTTATGAAATGGGATTAATTAAAATTCTAGACATGTAATTCATTAAATTTGCTAGAAAGCAGCTTGTGAATATTATATTTACATAATAAGAGCTGCTGAGAGAAACCAATTTTATGATAATCTAAATGATTTTATAGAGTTGATACATTAACATATTACTGTTGCTATTACATTAGAAGCGTGCATAGAAAAGCAAGGGGGGATCAGTGATTCTCTTATTGCTAAGGAAATTGGGGATCCATTTCTGAATCTGACTGAAGTGCAATAAAAATAAAAGTTTTAATAAAAGTTTATTCAATGGCTAAGATTTCAATTATAATTCCCTGCTATTTCAATGAAAGTAACATCCCAGTTACTTCAGCTGAATTATTGGAAAATGAGAAGAATTTTCCTGATGATCTGCAGTTTGAATATGTAATGGTGGATGATGGTTCTAAGGATAATACTTTACAGGCATTGCGCAATTTTAAATCTAAATATCCTGATAAGGTTACTATTGTAAAGCTTTCCGGCAATTTTGGATCTTATAATGCTATTCAGGCGGGAATGAAATATGCTACGGGTGATTGTAATGTTGTGATAGCAGCAGACTTGCAGGATCCTCCGGAATTGATTGCAAAAATGTATGAGTATTGGTTGAAAGGGTTCAAATTAGTTGTTGCCAATAGGGAGGAAAGGGAAGACTCTTTCTTTACCAGGCTTTTTGCTACATGGTATCAAAAAATGATCAGAAAATATGCCTTACCTAATTTGCCCAAGGGAGGTTACGATTTTTGTTTATTTGACAGAATGTTAAAGGATGAAGTGGTTAAGATGAATGAGAGCAATACCAATTCTCTTTATTTGCTTTCGTGGCTGAACTACGATTACGTGTGTTTGCCATACACAAGGCGGAAAAGACAAATTGGTAAATCAAGGTGGACATTCAAGAAAAAGATCAAGCTCTTTATTGACTCATTCGCATCCTTTTCGTATTTCCCTCTGCGCATGATCACTGTTTCAGGTATTATTTTAGGTATATGTGCTATTTTTTACGGCATTTTTGTTGTTGTATCTAAGATATCCGGAAATATCAAATTAGAGGGTTGGACCACACTGATGGTAGTGTTTTTATTTATCTCGGCCTTCCAGATGCTGGCTATTGGTATTATTGGCGAGTATTTGTGGCGAACTTTAGAGGCAGCCAGGAAAAGGCCACCATATATAGTAGAAGAAGTTTCATGATGATAATTGACAAGTAAAACAATGTAAGTATGGAAATGAAGTCAACAAACAAATTTTTCTGTCATCCTTCTTCAATTGTGGATACCAATGATATAGGAGACAATACTAGGATATGGGCATTTGTACATATTTTGAATCAGGTGAAGATTGGGGCCAATTGTAATATTTGTGACCATTGTTATATTGAGCAAGGTGTTGTATTGGGAGATAACGTAACAGTAAAGTGTGGTATATATATATGGGAAGGTGTAGAGATAGAAGATAATGTGTTTTTGGGGCCTAATGTGGTATTTACCAATGATGTGCGCCCTAGAAGTAAGCAATATGTGGAATATGTGAAAACCAAATTGAAAAAGGGTGCCAGTATTGGCGCTAATTCTACAGTATTAGCGGGTGTGACTATTGGTAGATATGCCATGTGTGGGATAGGTTCTGTTATAACGCGTGATGTACCTGATCATGCTCTTGTATATGGAAATCCGGCCAAAATAAGAGGATGGGTGGATGAAAATGGCAGGAAGCTGAAACAAGGTGAAAATAATGAATGGATATCTGAAGATGGCATTGTTTTTTTTCTAAAAGATGGAGTGCTAGCACATAAATAATGTTGGTAACTACAAAGTGCCTCGTACTGAAATAGGTGTACCCTTGTG
>JBAWXE010000177.1:0-3157 GCA_037144255.1 Bacteroidota bacterium
TAACCATATGATGGAGTGATGGCACCTACGTCTAGCCCTACAATACCCGTATATGGTTTGATAGTAGAACCCGGCTGATAAGAGGCCTGTGTAGCACGATTGAACAATGGGTGCGTAGGATCGCGGAAGAGTTTACCAAAGTTCTTGTTACGCTCGGAGCCGGAAAGTAAATTGGGATCGTATCCGGGACTGCTGACCATAGTAAGTATACCGCCCGTAGCAGGGTCAATTGCCACTACACTACCCAGCTTATTCTTCATCAGCTTTTCTGCATACTGCTGTAGTTCTGCATCCAGATATAGTTCCAGACTTTTACCTGCAACTGCTGGAGTATCGAGGGCACCTTTCTTATAAGGATCGCGTGGGCGATTGAAATTATCCCGTTCTAAAAAGTATACTCCACGCTGACCACGAAGTACTTCTTCATAGCTACGTTCCAGACCATTGAGACCTAGATAATCTCCTTGCTGATAAGAAGCATAACGACCATTCTTCAACATCTCGGGTGATACCTCGCCTATATAACCCAGCAATATACCGGCACTAGGATCGGGGTAAGTGCGAATAGATCTTTCTACTAACTCAAAGCCAGGGAACAAGTACATGTTCTCCTGCAAGTGAGCTGTTTGTGCGGGGCTTAACTGCTCTACAAATACTGCCTGACGCATGGAGCCATTACGGATCTTGATGCGCTCCAATTGTTTTTTGAAAGTAGGCTTATCCATATCTATGGCAGCACATAGTTGATCTGTGTCTAGGTCTTTTTTCACCTGATATGGAGATACCATCAAGTCATATGCCACTTTATTATAGAGCATAACTTTGCCCTTTCGATCTTGTATGACACCACGAGGAGGATATACGATCTTGCGATAAATGGCGATCTCATTTGCCATTATTTTGTATTTGTCTTCGAATATCTGAAGGAATAAAAGCCTTATCAGTATCACAATAGCGACACCGAGGAAGATCAATCGAATTACGAACTGGCGCGGGTTTGCCGCAGTGGACATGCTTATACGGTATTAAAAAAGGAATGAATTACAAACGTAGTGTAAAAAGATGATTTAAGTATCGCTGATACACGTATAAAACGTATTATAATGCTTAAATAGAGCCGAAAAAAGTTTCGATATTTTTTTGTGAAAAAATTTTGCCTATTAGGAACTGATTCTTAACTTTGCAGCCCGCTACGCTGGTTGATAGTCCTGTGGTGTAACGGTAGCACAACAGTTTTTGGTACTGTTTGTTCTGGTTCGAATCCAGCCGGGACTACCCTTTAAAAGGAATGCTCTACGCATTCCTTTTTTATTTAATGTTATTTCGACCATCTTCATTCGACAAAGGCTCAAACCTATATAGGTTATTTTATAGCTACATTTGTTACTATCCTTCTCAATAAAAAACATAATACATGCAAAAGATAACTCCGTTTCTGTGGTTCGATGGTAAGGCAGAAGAAGCCATGAATTTTTATACTTCCGTATTCAAGAACTCGAAAAAAGGTACTGTAAGTTATTGGGGAGAAGGCACACCCTACCCTAAGGGCTCTGTGATGTCTGCTACTTTTGAACTGGAGGGTATGGAATTCTTTGCACTCAATGGTGGACCTATGTATAAATTCACTCCAGCCATATCTATGTATGTGAACTGTGAGACACAGGAAGAAGTAGACAATCTATGGAACAACCTGATAGCAGACGGGGGAAAAGAAAGTATGTGTGGATGGCTGGTAGACAAATATGGTATGTCTTGGCAAATAATACCTAGCGCCCTTACGAAACTGATGCATGATAAAGATGCTGAAAAGAGTAAAAGAGTGGTACAAGCAATGATGAAAATGAATAAAATCATCATTCAGGACCTGCAGGATGCCTATGATGGTAAATAAGATGACTTAGGTAACAAAAGGCAAAAAGCCCCATAGATATTGCATCTACGGGGCTTTTTACATATAAATGTGGTTTTTAAATTGTAAATAATAATACATAACTTTATATGATAAACTAATGACTTATGAAACTACTCTCTACTCTTATTGCATTACTGGTCATTACAATTTCCACCACAGTAATATCCCATGCACAGATAGTATATGGCAATCCAATAGATTCTACTATCTATACATTCAATACATTAGATACGAGTTTTGATACGGCAGGGGCACATGCATGGCAGATAGGTACTACCAATAAACCATACTTTTCTGCAGGGGGCTTTACACAGAGAAGTATCATGACAGACACTGCTAATTCATATCCTATAAATGCCAATAGCGGCTTTGTATATAAATTCACCATTACGCTGAATGGCCCTATAATTTCCATCACGCATAAATACCAAACCACAGCACAACACGATGGTGGCATCATAGAATTTTCAACAGATAATGGATATAGCTGGCAAAATGTAGTAGGCCCATGCTCGGTTGGATTTAGCAATGCGCTGAGGACTGAGAATTTTTATGCACCTTCTGATACTTTATATAATGGTGAAGCAGGATTTAGTGGTAATAGCAATGGATGGATCACTACCCGATTGCAATTCTTCTACGCCATACCACTAAAACCTACAGCAGGCAGTGGGTGCAACTACCCAAATGTAGGAGCGCATGTGCAATTACGTTTCAGGTTTGTAAGTGATGACATTGCAGAGAACCTAGATGGATGGATAATCAATTCAATGGAAGCAAGGGCTGATAATTATGGCTCATCAGTAGCCAAACTCAACAAAGACGGCTCACTACCTATATATCCTAACCCATCTGCTGATGGCATTTTTAAATTCCCTGCAATTGATAACGAGAAGGGTTACACTATAAGTATCTGCGATATAGTAGGTCATGAGGTGCTGCATAGCATTTATAATGAAAGCATCAATCTCTCATCACAAACTAGCGGGCTCTATTTCTATAAAATAAGTAATGGTAGCAATACTTATACAGGAAAGTTAATAATACAATAACCTAAACATAACATCACACTAATGCCCTGTAAATAACATTTACAGGGCATTATTAATAACCCCATTCTTTTGTGCTACAGTGGTAACATTGAGGTAATCTACGCCTAACATTGGAGTGCTATGTTTGTGCACATAAGTGCGCATTTGTATGATAAAAAAAATATACTTCTTTATACTAATAATATTTGGATTT
>JBAWXE010000178.1:0-3098 GCA_037144255.1 Bacteroidota bacterium
CTCTACGATGGCGCACACCACGATAACAAGCAATATCCATCAGGCGCTTGATGTTCATTTGCACTTCTGAACGTAATTGACCTTCTACCTTCATTTCGTTGGTGATGGTGTTACGAATAACAGTCAACTCATCATCATTCCACTCACCGGCTTTCTTATCGAAATTGATACCGGCATTACCAAGAATGCGCTGAGCAGTGCTACGGCCAATACCGTAGATGTAAGTAAGCGCGATCTCGCCGCGCTTGTTTTTTGGAAGGTCAACACCAGCTATACGAGCCATGTATATTTCTAAATTTTAATTAATGTTCAAAAATCAGTATTAACCCTGGCGTTGTTTATAACGAGGATTCTTTTTGTTAATAATGTAAAGCTTTCCTTTACGACGTACTATCTTACAATCAGCACTGCGCTTCTTGATTGCTGCTCTAACCTTCATGATTAGTTATTTAAGTTTATTTATAACGATATATTATACGGCCACGACTCAAATCGTACGGGCTCATTTCCACTCCTACCTTATCTCCAGGAAGTATGCGAATGTAGTGCATGCGCATTTTTCCGGAAATGGTTGCTAAAATTTCGTGACCGTTTTCGAGGCGAACACGAAACATAGCGTTTGACAAAGCTTCAACGATTGTCCCGTCTTGTTTAATTAAAGACTGTTTAGCCATATTTTAAAAGGACTGCAAAGGTAATGGAAAAAAATTTATTCACCACAAAAATTTGTGGGAAAATTAATATTTCATGCAAAACTTAGTGGGAAACACTGAGAAGGCCTGTGATATATATCCTTTCGGAGTAATTTGTTCGTTCCAAATACCTGAATGATCAACAATAAAGGAGGTCTTACTACTAAGCCCCAAATAACTGCGTCAAATGTACACTTATTTTTAAAATTTCATATGAATTATTTTCAATTATATAAATTTATTTAAAATACATCTAATTGAAAATAAACTAAAAAATAACTACCCTATCAATTCAGCGGCTTTTAAGCTTTTGGCCCAACTGAGTAAAGAAGGATATTGTTCATCTATCATATCGTGAGGTAATGGATAAGGTCCATGCTTAGTAGTCAGGAATACGGTATGCATAGCTACACGCTTACCAAATTCCATATCGCTAGGGCTATTGCCTACCATAATACTGCGCTTAAAATCGATCTTAGGGAAATCTTCCCTAGCCTGAGTGGCCATTCCCGTATTAGGCTTGCGGTTGTGATCTTCATCAGAAAGTGCAGTACAAGCATATATCTTATCTATACGGCCACCATTCTCCGCAATAGTTGAAAGCATACGGGAATGGATGTCCTTTAAAGCATCCATAGACATAATGCCACGAGATACACCGCGCTGATTGGTAACAATGACGATATTACCAAAAACATCGCTCAAATGGCGTAATGCTTCAAAGACACCATCGTGAAAGATGAACTCTTCCCAAGTTGTAACATAAGTGCCTACCGTCTCTTCGTTGATGACACCATCTCTATCTAAAAATAATGTCCATGTCTTATCTACCAAACCTTGTATATTGCCCGAATCCATTGATTTCATTTTTTAGAACAACTCCTTTTCTACTAACTCGCAAATAATGTGCCCAATTGTGATATGTGACTCCTGAATACGAGGTGTATCTATACTAGGAACATTGATCAGATAATCAGAAATTGCCTTCATAGCCCCACCAGTACTGCCTGTAAGAGAGATGGTAATGACACCTAAGACTTTTGCCTGTTCTATAGCTTTAACAATATTTTTTGAGTTACCCGATGTACTTAGACCTACCAGAACATCTCCTTTTTTACCAATACCCTTCAGCATACGGCTATATACAACATCATAACTATAATCATTAGCTACAGCTGTAAGAAAAGAAGTATTGCAATGCAAAGCTTCTGAAGGCAAGGGGTCGCGATCTGTATAAAAACGACCGCTAAACTCAGCTGCTAAATGTTGTGCATCTGCAGCACTACCACCATTGCCACAGAATAAAACCTTGTTGCCATTCTTAAAAGCTGTGACCATTACGTCCTTTACTATTTCTATGGTATGCAACAGGTTCTCATCTTGCAGAATTTGCTGTTTGGTAGCAATAGATGCCTGAATAATGTTTTTGATAGCTTGTGTCATAATTGTCAAAAATACTACAGCGCAGGTAAAATACCCGCGCTGTATATAAAAACGTTTTTATAATCTGTTTATTATATTACAATCATTGCATCTCCGTAGCTAAAGAAGCGATATTTCTCCTTGATAGCAGTCTGGTAAGCATGCATAGTAAGATCGTAACCTGCAAAAGCACATACCATGATTAGAAGGCTGGTCTTTGGCAGATGGAAATTAGTAACCAAGGAATTGGCAATAGAAAACTCGTGAGGAGGATGGATGAACAAATTTGTCCAACCTTCTTCAGCTTTCAATAAGCCTTGTGCAGTAACTGAACTTTCTACAGCACGCATGGTAGTTGTACCAATAGAGCAGATATTCCTATTCTCAGTTTTTGCCTTATTGACAATTTGGGTGGCGAATTCATCTACTTTGAAGTATTCAGCATCCATCTTATGTTTTGAAAGATCTTCCACTTCAATAGGACGGAAAGTACCGAGGCCAGTATGAAGCGTTACTTCTGCAAATTTCACCCCAACTATCTCCAAACGTTTGATAAGTTCGCGACTGAAGTGCAAACCAGCAGTAGGCGCAGCCACAGCACCTTCGTACTTAGCGTATACTGTTTGGTAGCGTTCTTTATCAGATTCTTCAGGTTTACGTTTGATATACTTAGGCAAAGGTGTTTCACCTAAGAGTTCTAACATACCTCTGAAAGCATTATCATCCCCTTCGAAAAGGAAACGGATAGTACGACCACGAGAGGTGGTATTATCTATTACTTCTGCTACCAGTTCGTCATTATCGCCAAAATACAGCTTGTTGCCAACACGTATCTTACGAGCAGGATCAACAATAACATCCCAAAGGCGATTAGGCTTGTTCAGTTCGCGCAACAAAAACACCTCGATCTTTGCACCAGTCTTCTCTTTACGTCCATAAAGGCGTGCAGGGAATACTTTAGTGTTGTTGACCATCATTACATCC
>JBAWXE010000179.1:0-3091 GCA_037144255.1 Bacteroidota bacterium
AGCCCAGCAGCTTGCAGCTATAGGGCATGGCCGGGTCCCAGCTGGTCGCGAAATGCCGGCACTTAAAGCAATTTACTCCATCAGAAGCATTGCCGTACACAGGTGCATTAGAATTCATCTGACAAAGTGCAGCAACGAAAAAATTTAAGCAACGGAAAGTCCACGAAGGATGCAAACTGATAGTCAACAACCACCGAATTGTACATCAATTCCACATCACATAATTTCACATTAACTAGAACATAGATCTAACTTTAATGTAATCCTTAAAAACTTATGAAAGGCATAACAAATGTCGTACCTTCAAATGGACGGAGCTAAATAAAAGGAGCGGCAATTAACTGAATAATATCAAAGAATCAGAACTGAATTGACTAGGCCAAAATAATAATAATTGTAAGACAACGTCGCCATGCTCCGCATACAAATATTATAACAGCATAATAAAAAAATAAATACCTCAATTATGGATCATTTTTATTAGTAAAAAATTTATTAAAGGATGATATGTTGAACGTACTTGGACTTATCCCTGCCAGGTCAGGGTCGATAGAGGTTCCTGGGAAAAATATAAGAGATCTTGCCGGTAAACCATTAATAGCTCACACGATAGAAGCTGCAAAACAAAGCAAATTATCACGGATAATCGTGTCCACGGACTCGATTGCATATGCAGAATTAGCAAATAAGTACGGCGCAGAAACGCCGTTTCTAAGACCTCAGGATATATCGGGTCGGGATGCGCAGGCAATTCAGGTTGTTAGACACGCATTAGAGTTTCTAAAGAGAGTGGAAAATTGGACGCCTGACGCTGTATTTTATTTACAACCAACATCGCCATTCAGAACTGCTATTCATATCAATCAAGCAATAGGTATGATGGAAGACAAAGAAGCAATAGATTCTGTGATGTCGGTGACAAAAGTAGTCGAACATCCTGCTTATATGTGGATAAAAAACGGCCTACGAATGGTGGTTGCTTTTGAAAAACTAGACCGACCACAATCTCGACAGCATTTAAAGCCATTCTATATGGACAATAACGCTATAATATTATCACGAACAAGTTATTTGAATTCTCAACACGACGCAGAAGCTTCAGTGGTTAATTATAATAATTTTGAAGCAATGGAGATTGACGGCCTGATCGGCGTGGATATTGATAATGAAATGCAATTTAAGGTCGCAAATATATTAATGAAAGACATGTTGAACATATAAAATTATAATAAATTATCTGGCGGTAGATTAAATTAAGGCCGATACACATGAATAACAGAAACAAAAAGAAAGTCCTAGTAACGGGGGCTGATGGATTCATTGGATCTCATGTTGTTGAGAAATTGGTACGAAAGGGCTATGACGTTAAGGCCTTCGTGATGTACAACTCCATGAACTCATGGGGATGGCTTGATTACTGTGACCCTAATATAGCCAGGCATATTGAAGTCGTAGCAGGTGATATACGTGACCTAAGGTGCGTAGAAGATGCGATGGAGCATTGTGGGTCAGTTATACACTTAGCATCACTGATCGCAATACCGTACTCGTACAAAGCACCGGAGTCTTATGTCGAGACCAATATTAAAGGAACGCTAAATATCCTGCAGGCGGCGCGCGCAGTCGAAGTTGAAAGATTTCTACACACTTCAACCAGTGAAGTATACGGAACCGCTAAATACGTGCCGATAGATGAAAAGCATCCTCTGTCAGGCCAATCACCGTATTCGGCTACCAAAATTGCTGCTGATCAAATCGCATATTCATTTTACGCATCATTCGGGCTCCCTGTAGTTACAGTCAGGCCGTTCAATACCTATGGGCCGAGGCAGTCAGCTCGAGCAATAATACCAACCGTTTTAAGTCAAATATTAGACGGTAAAAAGGATATAAAAATAGGGTATTCCGGTGCAACCAGAGACTTTACATACATCGATGACACCGTGGACGGATTTATTGCTGCCTTAGAGGCAACAAACGGCGTAGGAGAAGTTGTTAACTTAGGAAGCAACTTTGAGATAAGTATAAAGGATATGGTGGAGTTAATTGCTTCGATAATGGAAAAAGAAGTTAATATCATTCTTGACAAAGAAAGAATAAGACCGATTAAGTCGGAAGTGGAGCGCTTGTGGGCGAATAATCAAAAAGCATTGACTCTATTCAATTGGAAGCCAAAATATCGCGGTGTAGATGGATTTAAAGATGGTATATCACGAACAATCGAATGGTTATCTGTGAAAGAGAATTTCGAAAAATATAAAGCCAATATATATAATATTTAGTATTAAATAATAATGAAAAAAAAGTCAAATTATCTTACGGATAGAGTCTTGACGGCACTGAAATCAGTATTAGTAAATGATGTAGGAGCTATACACGAACCTTTTTTCATTGGGAAAGAGAGAGAGTATCTAAACAGCTGCATAGATTCTACGTACGTGTCAAGTGTTGGAGCATTTGTTGGTGAATTTGAGTCAAAACTAACCCAGTACACTAATTCAAAGCATGCAATTGCGGTAGTAAACGGAACTTCAGCGCTGCACATAGCCTTAAAAGTCGTTGGCGTTAAACCCAAAGACGAAGTTTTAGTTCCAGCGATGACATTCATTGGCACAGCAAATGCAGTTAGCTATTGTGGGGCGACTCCTCACCTGGTGGAAATTGAGGAGAAAACATTTGGGATTGATGTTCCAAAGCTTAGACATTATTTGAAAAGCATAGTTATCAACAGAAATGATATAAGTATTAACAAAAAGACAGGGAATATAATAAGTGCAATTATACCTATGCACGCATATGGACATCCGACTGAGTTAGATCAGTTGAAAGAATTATGTAATGAGTTCCATTTGCATATGGTCGAAGATGCAGCAGAATCATTGGGGAGTATATATAAGGGTAAACATACAGGTACGGTCGGAGACTTGGGAATAATAAGTTTTAACGGTAACAAGATAATAACCACAGGCGGTGGTGGTGTTATATTAACAAATGATGAGGAACTTGCAAGTAAAGCTCGGCATTTAACTACAACTGCGCGAATTCAACACGAGTGGAAAATGATACATGATGAAGTAGGATACAACTACAG
>JBAWXE010000180.1:0-2951 GCA_037144255.1 Bacteroidota bacterium
CACTATACGTTCCACTTTCAGTTCATCAAATTTTTCATACTGCCCTTGCCTGCCTGCTTTACGCTGGCGTTGCTTCATGAATATCGTATCATCTGGTATCTCTAGCACAAGGGCTATCATTGCCTTACAGGCTTGCAGCCATGCCTCATGTTCCTCATCTTCCATACCATGTCTGCGTTTATATTCAGCGGCATGCACTACTCCATCATACCATTCTATGGCAAAGGGGAATTCCGGCAGATCATGATCATAAAAACGAAAACATGCGATATCCTGCTTCTTCGCCGTCTTGCTGAAATGCTTATACATTTTCCGCAAGCGGTTCTCAAACATCACAAGCTTATCTGAAAAATCGAAGGTCAATGGCTATGATTAAAGGATAAAAATAGGGATAATAACCATAGTCTATACGCATACCTCCCTAATAGGGGAAGCATTGGGGAAATTATTATTACAGCACTTTTATACAGCAAACGATGTACCACATCCGCAGGTACTGCTCGCATTCGGATTTTTAAAGGTAAATCCTCTGGCATTCAGGCCATCTTGATAATCTACTTCCATATTAAAAAGATAAATACCATGAGCCTTATTCATCAGTACAGATATACCCTCTATCTCAAACATCTCATCACCTTCTTCCTGCTTGTCAAAACCCAGCACATAGGTCATGCCCGAGCAGCCACCACCCTTTACACCTATACGCAGGTACTGGCTCGCGTCAAAACCTTCTACACTCATTAGTCTTTTCACTTCGTTGATAGCGTTCTGGGTCAGTTTTACTGGGGTGCTTACTGTCGTTTCCATTCCTATTTTCTGTTTCCACAAAGTTACCACACCTTTCTGCCCCCTCCAAATATTACACAACGCATTATCACTATTACTAATAAGCACATAGAGATTTATTCATATACCCTTAGTTCCGCAACATTTTTTACATTTGCTACCTGTTAAAAAACATCAAGCTATGAGCGAAGCATTAGGTATGCTTATTGAAGAAACCGCCGATGGTATGAAAAAGGCGATCGCCCATCTGGAAGTAGAACTACTGAAGATTCGTGCCGGCAAGGCCACTCCACAAATAGTGGATGGTATATACGTTGAATATTATGGCAATCCTACGCCTCTCAATCAGGTGGCAAATGTATCTGTGGCCGATGCCCGTACACTTACCCTGCAACCTTGGGAAAAAGGCATGATAGCCCCTATAGAAAAAGCCATAATGGCTTCTAATATCGGTCTTACTCCTCAGAACGATGGTCAGATCATCCGCCTATTCTTACCACCACTTACCGAGGAACGCCGTAGAGAACTGGTAAAACGTGTAAATGGCGAAGGTGAACAAGCCAAGATAGCTGTGCGCAGCATTCGCCGCGATAATATAGAGCAGATCAAAAAACAACAAAAGGACGGACTCAGCGAAGATGCAGCCAAAGGTGGCGAAGCCAGTATTCAAGGTCTTACAGATAAGTACATTGCCCTTATCGATCAACATTGCAAAGACAAGGAAAAAGAAATAATGACCATCTAATTCGTGCCCTTCTGAAACAATATTTAAAATGCCCATCTTAATAAGGTGGGCATTTTTATTTTCTAAAAAGTTACTGGCAGGTTTCCCCTATTCTTCTAAATACTTAAAGAACACAAACTAGCTATTGGGAAGAAGTGGAGATAACTTAATTAAAGGGAATGGCAATCTTAGCTATTACCAAACACCAAACTCTCTCCTTTTACCCAACGATATAAACTGGCATTTACTTCAATCTTATCTTTGGGTATAGGTAATTTAAATTCGCCTCCAACTAATAAACTTGTTATTATAATTCTCGTCTTGTTTTTTAATGTAATAATTCCATGATTATAAGCATCCCAAGCAAGATATTGAATATCACCTCTATTAACAGCTAACGATTTATACAAAACCAAAGATTCAATATCATCCATATGAAATTCAACCTTTAAGCCATTATGTGAAAAAATGATCTCTTTTTTTGCTGTATCAAATATGAAAACATCTCCATGATTTGTTTTGTAATAGTTAATATGTAAAGCAATTTGAGGTACGCATAGAATAAGTAAAAAAATTGTCGAAGAAAAAATTGTAAATAAAACTGCAGTATGGCTAAAATGATAATGTTCAAAATACCATAAGGTCGATATGTACATTATAAAGTATATAATTCCACTTGTTGCATTCACAAGTTGGGAATGAAAATTCATTTCATACTCTTCTACCATAAATTAGCGTTTACTTGATCTCTTCTTTATTCGATTACCATACTGACATTACTTCTCATACTGGCGCGGGTTTGCAACCCGTGCATTCTCCGCCCTTGCTGGTGTTCTTCACCACCAAGCAAAAAAATTGATACCGATATCATTACCCCCTACTTTCTCTCATACTTCCTATCTGCTTGTTTTAAATAATTGTTTAGGTCGGTTGAGAAAGCATAGTATTCTATTCCACCATATTTAGATCGGCTATCCGATTTGAATATGGCAAATTCCGGTTTAGTTATTAAGTGGATTTCTTTGTAATTATGGTCCAAGATGATCAACCCCTTTCTCCCCTTCTGAGCTTCAAAACCAAGACAGGTAATAATATAACTCGAATCATTGAACGGAATGGGCGATTGTGAGAGTAATGCCCCTTCAGCATTATAGAGTGTGTTTATGAGATCTTTGTTTTTTATTTTTTGCAAGTTGCTGTCATAAAAATAATAGACCTCACAATAATCGAATCGTTCTTTAAAGTCTTTTCTTAATGCAACCGCAAAACTATCAACATCCTTTTTCAGATCTATTGCATTTTTTTCTTTGCCGGTCCTTTGGTAGTAATCTATCTTGTTCTTATAGCTATTCAGCTGTATCAATACAGCCTTGGGGGCACTCTCCTGCCCATACAATGAATAGGGCACAAATACGACTGATAAAACAAAATGGAAAATAAG
>JBAWXE010000181.1:0-2873 GCA_037144255.1 Bacteroidota bacterium
TCTATTAGCCGTGCACTTGCTAGTGTTGAAAACGGTTATTTCAAAGACGAGGTTATCCCACTAAATTCTACAGTATTTGAGGTACAAGGTCTGAAAACAAGAAAGGTTTCTCTTCCTAAAAAAGTTAAGGATTTTATTACTGATGAAAATATAAGACCTTCTACCATGGAGGACATGGCAAAACTGCCTTCTGCTTTCGAAAAAGATGGTATTCAATCTGCTGCTAATTCCAGTGGTATTGTTGATGGTGCTGCAGCTGCAATTGTAGCGGATAAAAATACAATTGCATCAAAAAAATTACAACCACTTACACGCATTGTTGCTTCTGCTACAAGCGCTCTCGATCCAAAAGTAATGGGTCTGGGACCTGTACCAGCTATAAGGCTGCTTCTTGAAATGACTGGTCTTAAATTATCTGAAATAGGTCTTTTTGAGATTAATGAAGCTTTTGCTTCTCAGTTCATTGGTTGCGAAAGGGAATTAGGATTGGATCGAAGTATCTGTAATGTTAATGGTGGTGCAATAGCTTTAGGTCATCCCCTTGCAGCAAGTGGTATTAGATTGTCTTTAACGTTATCCAGAGAAATGATTCGTAGAAAAGTTAAGTATGGAATTGCTTCTGCATGTATTGGAGGGGGGCAGGGAAATGCAATATTATTTGAAAATATAAATCTATAATAATGAGGGATCGTACAATGTATCAATGGCAAATGGTAGAATCTGACAAAGATTTTGTCCTATCAAAGCAAGCAATACCTGAATTAAAAGAAGGGGAAGCTTTGGTCAAAATTGCTGGTTGTGGTGTTTGTCATACAGATATTAGCTTTTGGCATGGTGGGGTACAAACAAAACATGCTTTACCACTTACTTTAGGACACGAGATTAGTGGTACTGTTATTGAAGGGCCTACTCAATGGCTCAATAAGAAGGTTATTATTCCTGCTGTTTTGCCTTGTGGCGAATGCGAATTGTGCAAACGCGATCGAAGTAACATTTGTAGAAATCAACTAATGCCTGGAAATGATTTTCATGGTGGATTCGCATCACATGTTATTGTTCCTTCTAAATATTTGTGTCCAGTTCCTGATGATGTGTTGAAAAAATACTCGTTACAACAATTATCAGTTATAGCAGATGCTATATCTACTCCATATCAGGTGGTAAAAAAATCAGAGATAGAAAAAGGTGATCTAGCTATTGTTATCGGTGTAGGTGGTGTGGGTATCTATGGTGCACAAATCGCTAAAATTTTCGGAGCGAAGGTAATTGCCCTGGATGTGAATGACGAAAAACTTGCTATCGCACAAAATAATGGAATTGATGCTACTCTGAATATTAAGGGTTTAGATATTAAAGCCATCAAGGACAAAGTAAAAGCCATTGTTAAGGAAATAAAAGCCCCTTCAGTATGCTGGAGGATATTTGAAATGTCTGGCACTAAAGCAGGTCAGGATTTAGCATTCAACCTAATAACATTTGCATCTACATTATCTATAGTAGGTTTTACTATGGATAAAGTAGAAGTGAGACTAAGCAATCTGATGGCTTTCGATGCTAAACTGATAGGTACTTGGGGATGCAAACCTGAATTGTATCCTGATGTAGTACAATTAGTTGCTAACGACTTACTAAAAATAGATCAATTTGTAGAGACATTCCCTATGTCTACGATCAATGAAGTATTCAAAAATACATTAGAACATAAATACACTAAACGTTCTGTATTAGTACCGGACATGAAAAATTAAACATAACCATATGAAAAAACTATTCAGTCACAATTTAGTTGAATTAGATTTTAAAGAGATCATTTACGATAAACGTAAATGCTTGGATAAAGACGGAACTCCAATTGAGGGTTTATTTAATGCATGGATCATGCTTAATAACCCAAAACAGTTCAATTCTTATACTACTGCTGCTATCAAGGAGATTATACTGGCTTTCCGCACTGCGTCTAACGACAGAAGTGTTGTAGCTGTTGTGTTATCTGCTGTTGGCGATAAGGCATTCTGTACAGGTGGCAATACAAAAGAATATGCAGAGTATTATTCCGGTAATCCTCAGGAATATTCTCAGTATATGAGACTGTTTAATGATATGGTTTCAGCTATTCTTATGTGCGAAAAACCTGTCATTTGTCGTGTAAATGGTATGCGCATTGGGGGTGGTCAGGAAATAGGTATGGCATGCGATTTCACTATCGCTACAGATCTATCTCGCTTTGGTCAGGCTGGACCTAAACATGGTAGTGCGCCTATAGGTGGTGCTACAGATTTCTTACCTCTGTTTGTTGGTATAGAGCGTGCTATGAGTTCTCTTACTCTTTGCGAACCATGGTCTGCACATCAGGCTTACTATTATGGTGTAATAACAGACATTGCACCTGCGCTTAAGGTTGATGGGAAATTCATCCCTAACCCAATGGTCAATATCGATCGTATTACTGACGATTATGGCCGCATCATATTTGGCTCCATGAAGTCTGGAGAGGCAATGGCTAAAGCAAAAGAAACAATGGCTAATGCTGTTATTGATCTCAGTATGTTAGACAAAGCTGTTAATTCTCTCATTGCCAAGATTTTGCACACTTTCCCAAATTGTATGAATAAGACAATTAGCGAAGTAAGGAAATTTAAACTAGAACATTGGGATAAGAACAAAGAGGGAAGTCGTGAATGGCTGGCACTCAACATGATGACTGAAGCTAAAGCAGGTTTCAAGGCATTCAATGATGGACCAAAAGAAAATCGCGAAGTAGACTTTATACTTCTGCGTCAATTGTTAGCTCAGGGCAACGAATGGAATGAAGAATTGCATCATACAATATCTCCTCAATATCAAAAAGCAACGGTATAACATTTAAGCATGAA
>JBAWXE010000182.1:0-2869 GCA_037144255.1 Bacteroidota bacterium
GTACATAAATATTAATCAATAAATCACAGTACCTCCTCTTAAACTATAGGGTGGAGAAATCATCTTATTAGTTGTCTAACAACAAACTTGACATGAGCATAAAAAGCTTTACATTACTTATATCATTCTTATTTACGGGCAATATATTACTGGCCCAATCATTAAAAATTACAGGCAAGATCATTGATAACAAAGACAATTCCACCCTTATTGGTGTTAGTGTAGTGGTATATCCTCTTATTGATTCCACTAAACAATCAGGCACTGTAACTGACGATCAGGGCAATTTCGAACTTACCAATTTCACACCCGGACAATATCATCTGAAAGCCTTATACCTAGGCTATCAAACCATTGAAAAGAACATTATAATTAGTGGCGTTGACCTCAGCTTAGGTGCTCTGAAAATGAAGTCATCGAACAATATGCTGAAAAGTGTAACTGTAGAAGGCAAGCAGATACGTGCCACACAGTTGGGCGATACAACTCAGTTTCATGCCGATGCCTTTAAAACACATCCCGATGCTACTGCCGAAGATCTGGTAACCAAAATGCCCGGCGTAACATCTGATAACAGTGGTGTAAAAGTGAATGGCGAAGCAGTGCAACAGGTATATGTAGATGGTAAACCTTTCTTTGGTACAGACCCTACTCTGGCGCTTAAAAATCTGCCTGCGGAGGTTATTGACAAAATACAGGTATTTGATAAACTCAGCGACCAGTCGCAGTTCACAGGCTTTGACGATGGCAATGCTCAAAAGACAATGAACATAGTTACCCGCAGAAATAAGAGTAATGGCACATTTGGTAAGGTCTATGGCGGATATGGTACAGACGACAGATATTTAGCAGGTGGTAATCTCAATATTTTCGAGGGAGATCGCAGGATATCGATATTGGAATTATCTAACAATGTGAATCAACAAAATTTTAGCTCTCAAGATATTCTAGGTGTTACAGGGGGTGGGCAGAACAGAGGTGGTAGTGGCGGAGGAAGAGGGGCTTTTGGTGGTGGAAATGGCGGCGGTGGCAACTCCAATAATTTCCTCGTAGGCCAACAAGGCGGAATAACTACCACACATTCTGTAGGGTTGAACTATTCTCATAATTGGGGCACAAAGATAAAAGTATCAGGTAGTTACTTCTTCAATTCTACCGATAATCTCAACAATTCTCAAATAGTCAGAAGCTACCTGACCAAGGATAGTACTCACTATTACGAGTATGATTCTTCTGAAAGTAAGAACATGAACCATCGTTTCAATCTAAGGTTTGAGTATACTATCGATTCTTTCAACTCGCTTATTATCACTCCAAGTATCAGTCTGCAACAAAACAGCGCCCCTACTGCTCAGGCCGATACCAATTATATTGCAGGGCTTCGTACCAGCAATTCTCAAAACCGCACCAACGCTGATTATACAGGCTATTCATTCTCCAATAACCTTTTATTACAACACAAATTCAAAAAACGTGGCAGAACTGTTTCGTTGAATGTAAATACCTCTTTGAATGAAAAATCAGGTACCGGATCGTATAATACGCTCAGCGATTATTTAGCTGATACGCTCACAACTACTTCGAAATTAGATCAGCGTTATACTTCATACAACAATGGTTATACTGTATCGCCCAACATCACCTATACTGAACCTATAAGCAAGAAAGGACAACTGATGCTTACTTATAATCCATCTTACACCAAGAGCAGGGCTGATAAAGAAACAGATAGTGCTAATAACACAACAGGAGAATATACCAACCTCGATACCCTTTTATCTAATAAGTATAACAATACCTATATCACACAGCGTGGGGGGCTCAGTTATAGACTGGGTGATAAAAAGCTTAATTTTATGATAGGGGCCAATATGCAATATGCTACCCTACAGGGTAATGAGACCTTTCCCCTTACTTATCCTTTAGAAAAATCATTTACCAATATTCTGCCTCAGGCCATGTTCAACTACCGCTATGCAGATGGTAAGAACCTGCGCATCATGTATCGCACAAACACAGTAGCACCTAGCATTTCACAATTGCAAAACGTAATAGATATCAGCAACCCTCTACTACTAAAGACAGGAAATGCCAATCTGAAACAGGATTTCGAACAGACCCTGACTTTACGTTTTGGTAAAACAAAGGCTGGTAATGCACATAATTTCTTTGTTTTACTGTATGCTAATTATATCAATGATTATATAGGGAATACTACTTTGATACCTACTCACGACTCAGTATATTCACAAGGTATTACTATCAAAAAAGGCAGCCAGCTTACCTTACCTATTAATCTCAATGGTTATCTCAGTACACGCATGTTCTTTACTTATGGTCTGCCTGCTGAATTTATTAAAAGCAATTTCAATATCAATGGAGGCATCAATTATACACGCACTCCCGGCAAGATCAATAACAGCCTCAGCACATCAGATAGTTACGCACCTACACTTGGTTTTGTACTGAGTAGTAATATCAGCGAGAAGGTAGATTTCACCTTATCCTATACAGGCAATTACAATATTCTGAACAATACTATCCAAAACCAAAGTAGTAATAACTACTATAGCCATACCGCAGGATTGAAATTCAACTGGCTATTTTATAAGGGATTTGTATTCAATACCAATATCACACATACATATTATAGTACGCTCAGCACTAATACCGGTAACGAGAGTTTTGTAATGTGGAATACTTATCTGGGCTATAAATTCTTTAAGAATCGTTCTTTGGAAGCACGAATAACGGCTACTGACATACTGAACCAGAACAAAAGTATCAGCCGTACAGTTACAGAATTATATATCGAGAATAGTACGACTCAAGTGCTGAAACAGTATTTCATGTTCTCTCTTACTTATAC
>JBAWXE010000183.1:0-2818 GCA_037144255.1 Bacteroidota bacterium
ACACTAAACGAAATGGAGAAAATAAGAGCAATAATGATAGGATTTTAATTACTGTAAGAAGTATATTTATGAATAAACAACTAATTGCTAAGAAACAAAACTATATGCGTACTATCCTTTTTCTTCTCATATTGATTATCATTTTCAGTTGTAATAGTCAAACTAGAATCGACCTTAAAATCCCTGATAAAATACAACCTTCACGATCTCCCAATTCACAACAATTTCCCGGTACAAGGCTTTTTATAGTACCACCTAAGGGTTATCAACTTGTACAGCAGCTCATTCGTTTTCAAAAGAACGATTCTACCTTTCTACAATTCTACGAAATAACCGGCTCTGCATTTGATGTGCAAAAGTTGAAAACAAAAATTGAAGAAAATAAGAGAAGTGGTAGACTAGCCAAGGAGTATTATCAAAAAGACTTACAATTTGGACCTTATCATGCCATTTTTATCTATGGCCCAGATAATAGACCTAATCGAGAGCAAATAATGTTATCCTTTGGCGACAATAATTTTGTCATTATGGCTTTAGGAGAGCTGACTCCAGGAGATACAACAGCAAGAAATGAATTGGTGAGCGCGTTGCTTAGTACTTATGTAGATACAACTATAAAAGTGGATTCGAAGATATTAGAAACATATTCTTTAGATGTAAGTGGCAGTGAGTTTAAATATGTTGGAAATTTTTCACAATCTTATTTCTATAACTATCGGGGCAAGCCTTTAGACAATAACGATAAATTTGCAGATCAGATTATTGTTTCAACTCTTCCGGCTCAGGATGAATCCACATTAAAAGAGTGGGGAAAATCAATGATCAAACGCTATAAGATAAATGGAATAGAAATCCCAAATTACAAAGAACGTGAGTTTATGCTAAATGGGAACTACGCTTATGAGATCGAGTTTGATGGTAGCTATAAAGGTAGACCAAACTCTGTTTATCAAATTGTTACAACTAATGGAAGTACAAGCTCTGCAATGTTATTGGGCAGCGCATATAACGATAGAAAAAACCTTATAAACCAAATAAAACAAGTGGCAACGACATTACGACTAAAATAAATGAAACTACACTGGCGAATCTGATAGCATTGACATCCAAAATGTCTGTAATAGTTATTACATAATATTACTCTAAAAGGCTTATTATCAAAGTCTATAATTACATAAAGAGGTACATCAGTCGCACTGTCCACATATTATTGTACTGCTCTGCACGGCCTATCTCGGGAGGATTGTCTTTACGAACAGGGAGTAATGAATACTGGAATCTGATGTTCATAAAAAGGCCTTTTACCAAATGTAGATTGCCACCTATGATAAAGTTGAGGTCGTACTTTTTGAACTGATACTTTTCGGCCAGATTACCAGTTACAGGGTATGTAGGAGAAGTTTGTACATATTCGTTAGATGATGCTAACTGGGAATAAGAAAAACCTGCTCCGAAATGACTTTTACGTTTATCGAAATAATTGATCTGTACCGGCACTTCGGCATAATTGAGATCTATTCCATATTTGTTGATAGCGTATGCCTGAGAATTGGATAAAGTAGGTACCGAGGATCTGCTGCCTTTTTGAGAATAGAGGATCTCCAGACTGGCAGCAACATGTTCGGAAAAAGTAGCATATACTATCCCCCCCACATTAAGGCCCATTTTGTGATAGCCGGCAAAGTTATCGCCATCTACCTGTGTGAAATTGGAGCCTATAATAAGACCCCCATAAAACACGCGCTGCTCCTCGATATAATAGCTACTTTGAGCATATGAAGTACTGAAAAAAGTAGTGAAAATAAGTACAACGATAAGTGCTGCGAATTTTCTAATTTTATACATTGAAACCGTAAAATTGCTAATGAGCTTCAAATATACACCAAACACGTTAAAAAAACTGGAACAGCTGTTCGAAGAGGCTCGCTATGTGATACGTTATGAGAAAGGCAACTTCAACTCGGGCTATTGCATACTGGAAGAAAGAAGAGTGGTTGTCATCAACAAGTTTTTGAGTATCGAAGGGCGCATAAATGCCATGATAGAGATACTACCCTCCATAAACGTAAATGAGGAAGAGCTGAGCGGGGAAATGCTGAAATGGTATAAACAACTGAAAGAGCAACCATCGCTGAAGAACGACCCATCTGTACAAACTGAAATGGACCTATAACGTGAAGATCACTTTCCTAGGCACAGGTACCTCTCAGGGAGTACCATTTATTGGCTGCGACTGTAGTGTTTGTACGTCCAACGATGCACGCGATAACAGACTTCGTACATCGGTATGGGTAGAAACACCTGAAGCCAGTATAGTAATAGATACAGGTCCTGACTTTCGCCAACAGATGCTAAGAGCCCATGTACGTAAGCTGGATGCTATCATATTCACCCACGGACACAAGGACCACACAGCAGGTATGGATGATGTGAGAGCCTATAACTACCATCAGGATAGTGCGATGGAAGTATATGCTACTGAGGAAACACAAAAGGTGCTGAAAAGAGAATTCGAATACGTGTTCAGCGATAAAGCATACCCCGGCATACCTGTTATCAATCTTCATACCATAGGCCTAAAACCTTTTAGTATCAATGGTTTGGAGATCATTCCCATACGCACACTACATTATAAACTAGAGGTGCTGGGTTTTAGAATAGGAGGTTTTACTTACATCACAGATGCTAACTACATAGCACCCGAAGAACTAAAAAAGGCAAAAGGCAGTGATGTATTTGTATTGAATGCATTACGACATGATGCACATATATCGCACTTCACCTTATCGGAAGCTATGGAAGTAGCCAAAGAAGTGGG
>JBAWXE010000184.1:0-2803 GCA_037144255.1 Bacteroidota bacterium
AATAATGAATTGCCTGAACTCTATATTAATAATAGAGAAATGGAGTTTCTAGGTAAGTCATTTACATCAAATAAGCCGATCTTTCTCATCCAAACTAATGGAGGAGCTCCCAATCAACCTAATAAATACTCTTGGACAAGAGACATACCTATAAATACTGCTCAAAAAATAGTTGATCTGTTTGCCAGAGATTTTCATGTGGTACATATTCGAAGAGAAGACCAGTTTGCATTAAGAAACACGACACCTATTCAGGCAGATTTTAGAGCGATTACAACTTTGATTGCTATGAGTGAGAAACGATTGCTCATAGATAGTTTTGCACAACATGCAGCAGCAGCTCTAGGAAAACCATCAGTGGTATGCTGGATAGGCAATACTCCAGAACAATTTGGTTATGATATTCATACGAATATTATTGCGAATCTACCTACTATAAAACTGGAATTAAAACATTCAATATTCAGTAAATACAATATCTCAGGACAACCTTCTGAGTTTTGTTATAATAATGAAGATGAGATATTTGATATAGATAAGATCATTGATGGATTCAATGTAAATAGTAAAACAAGTACGCAAGAAGAAATTACAACTCAAAGAGAGAATTTTAAAACCTGAGAAAGGATTCTTACCGGGTATGATAATAGAAGTATGGTTGCAAAGCGACTGATACACTTAATTGGAAAAGTAGATTTAAGTAGTGTAAAACAAATATTAGATATAGGAAGTTGGCATTTACAGCAAAGCATAGAATTTGCAAATGTATTTCAAGATGCAAGAATTGATGCTTTTGAACCGGTCCCTGACTCATACGATCTATGTATGAATACACTACATAAGTTAAATGAGCAAAGAAGAAAGAGAATTAATGTACATAATACTGCATTAAGTGATAAGGCAGGAGAAATGCCGTTTTATATGGTAGACCCTATATTAAGTTCTGAACCGAATGTAGGTGCTTCATCCATGTTTAAATTTATGGAAGGTTTGAATGGTTCCATGTTTGGTCAAAATTTAGTACAAACAGAGATACAAGTACAAACTGAAACATTAGATAATTGGTGTGATAACAATGATATATCAGGAGTTGATATTATGTGGATGGATGTACAGGGTTCAGAATTGAAAGTGCTGCAAGGTGCCGATAAAATATTGAAGAATACAAAGATCATTATGAGCGAAGTAGGACTTAAACCTTACTACGAGGGACATACACTCAAGGGTGAAATAGATTCTTTTTTGTTTGAGAGAGGATTTAGAGAATTAGAAGGCTCATTTGAACTTAATGGATTTGACTACGAGGCAAATACGATATATGTAAAAGTATAAACCGAATATTAATTCAACTAGATAAACTAAACGATAACCACTTAAAACTTTAGAACATGAATATTATTTTTCAGATTGACGGAGGAATTGGCAAGAGCATTGTAGCCACAGCGGTGTGTAAAGCTATTAAAACGCAATACCCGAATGACAAGTTGATCGTCATTACAGGTTACACTGAGGTGTTTCTCTGCAACCCTTATGTTGACAAAGCATTTAACCACAATAATATTCAGTATTTCTATCAGGATTATATAGAAGGGCAAGAAGTCAAAACATTCTTGCATAATCCATATGTAGAAACAGATTTTATTAATCAGAAAGGTCATCTCATTAAAGTATGGTGTGAAATGTTTGGTATTAAATATAATGGTGAACTACCGGAGCTGTATATAAATAACAGGGAACAAACCTTTTTTGGAAAACAATTCAATACAGATAAGCCGATTTTCGTGATCCAAACTAATGGAGGCGCAGCCAACCAGCCTAATAAATATTCTTGGACAAGAGATATACCGAATGGGTTAGCACAACAGATCGTAGATTTATTTGCACCACATTATCATGTTGTTCATATTCGTAGAGAAGACCAGTTGCAGCTAAGTAATACTACGCCTGTACAAATGGAGTTCAGGGCATTAGCTACACTTATTGGTATGAGTGAAAAACGATTGTTGATTGATAGTTTTGCACAACATACAGCTGCTGCACTAGGCAAACCATCGGTCGTATGCTGGATTGGTAATACTCCAGAACAATTTGGATATGATATTCATACCAATATTATTGCCAACCCGCCAACTATTAAACCTGAGCTTAGACATTCTGTATTCACTAAATTTAATATATCAGGGCAGCCAACAGAGTTTCCTTACAAACATGAAGGGGAAATATTTGATGGGAATATGATAGTTCAAGCCTTGATCAATAATAGACTCATTGAAGGGCCTATATCAGAGCCAGTAGTTCAATTGCCAATTGTAGAACAAAGCAATCATGTTATAGAACATGAAGTTGTAACCACATAAGTTTAATTTTCCTCAAGAAAAAATGCCATAATCATTTACTTAGATATATTTTATTATGCCGGAAAAGATCTTTTTTCAAAGTAGCCTACCAAGGGTAGGTAGTACTGTGTTTCAAAACCTGATGAATCAGGATCCAAGATTCTATGCATCCTCTACAAGCGGAATGCTGGAACTTATATATGCAGCAAGACATAATTATACAGAAAGCCCTGAATTTAAAGCACAGGATCAGGAACTGATGAAAAAGGCATTTTTAGGCTTTTGTAAAGCAGGTATACATGGTTATTATGATGCTATTACAGATAAGCAATATATATTGGATAAATCTCGTGGGCATTTTGCACATTATGCTTTTCTTGATAGTTTTTACCCAAATCCAAAGATCATATGCTTGGTCAGAAACTTACCGGATATTATAGCTTCTATGGAGAAGAAGTTTCGTCAGA
>JBAWXE010000185.1:0-2790 GCA_037144255.1 Bacteroidota bacterium
TTTATGGGCCAGTGCGTCTATCAACTTTGCTAATGACGCCATAACCCGTTCAGATACAGTAGGGGTATTTGGTAATCGCAAGTATTCTTATGTAAATACAGATGGTAATTATTTAGGTTGGGCCTATGTAGGTTATGGATTTAAATTGACAAAAATTGATCTGCAAATGGGTATACATGCCAATGTGAATGTAAATCATATAAAAAGTTTCATAACCAGCCCCGACGGCAGCGGCACTATGAGAACTGCTGCTAATATCAGTGATAATAACAGCTATACCGTGGGTATGGAATTCAATTATTATAAGGATAAGAAGTATTCAATATCCTTTGAGCCAAGTGCTACTTACAACAATAACAAATCGAACATTACTACTTATACAACTGACTATTGGAGTAGTACTAATACCTTGGAAGGGTCAGTACAATTACCATTGAAGTTTGAAGTAGGTAGTACTTTCGAATGGTTCATTCGCCAAAAGACAGCCGTGTTTGACAGGAACAACAATGTAATGCTGTGGAAAGCGTACATAAGTAAGAAATTCATGAAAAATAGCCAATTGGAACTACGTGCTTATGTATTTGATATCCTGAAACAAAATCTGGGTTATGACCGTGTGGTAAATAATGGTATTACTACAGAGAATACCTATAATACCATAGGTCAGTATGGTATGTTAAGCCTGATATGGAATTTTACCAAGACACCGGGTGGTGCGCCACCAGCTGAAGGTGGAATGATGATGATGAGACGTTAAAACATTAATACAACAAGAAACTATGAAGTATATATTATTTGTAATGATCTTATTAGTACTATCGCCGGTGGTAGTAAGTGCCCAGTATCTGGCACAAGGAAAAATTGAATATGAACGGAAGGTAAATATCCACCGGCAAATGGAAGATATGGACAATAATGAGTTTTTTGAACGTATCAAATCGCAGATACCTAAGTTCACTACGGCATATTTTGATATGTACTTTAACACTAGTAAGATCATTTACAAACCGGGGAAGGAAACGGAGAATCCTTTCAAAATGTTTGGTGGTGGCCCGGCTACAGATAATGTAGTACTTACTGATCTTACCCAAAGAACAGTACTAGCCAATAAGCAGATATATGATCAGAAATTTTCAGTGCATGACTCCATGCGTCAGATGCAATGGAAGATAACAGATGAGATAAGGACTATAGCCAATTATAAATGTCGTAAAGCAGTAAGTAAGATCTGTGATACTGTATATGTAGTGGCCTTCTATACAGATGATATATTGGTAAGTGGTGGTCCTGAGATGTTTGGAGGGTTACCAGGAATGATACTGGAACTTGCAGTGCCCAGACTATATACTACCTGGGTGGCGAGCAAAGTAGATATTGCATCACCCAAAGAAACAGACTTTGCATTTACAGAGAAAGGCAAGAAAGTAACTCAGCAGGAATTGAATGAGAGTTTGGCTAACAGCTTAAAGGCTTGGGGGAAATTTGCGCAGCGAAATATATGGTGGAGCGTATTATAAGAAGAGCCCCTCAATATTGAGGGGCTCTTTATTTGAGATTATCGTATTGCTTGTTTGAGGTCTTCTATAAGATCGTCTTTATCCTCAATACCCACACTGAGGCGTATCAGAGAATCAGACAAGCCATTTTTGATCCTTTCTTCGCGAGGTATAGAGCCATGCGTCATAGATGCAGGGTGACCTATCAGAGATTCTACACCACCCAGAGATTCTGCTAATGAGAATAATTGAGTTTTGCTGAGCACCTTAGTAGCAGCTTCTATGCTATCTTCTTTTAGAGTGAAAGAGATCATGCCGCCAAAATCGCGCATTTGTTTGCGGGCAATATGATGATTAGGATGATCGAAGAAACCTACCCATAGTACTTTATCTACTTTAGGATTAGAACGGAGGTAATGAGCAATAGCAGCACCATTTTCGCAATGTCGTTGCATACGCACATGTAAGGTCTTGATGCCACGCAGTACCAGCCAACAGTCATGAGGACCGGGTACAGCACCACAGCTGTTCTGTATGAAACGAAGACGTTCTTCCAGAGCAGGATCGTTCATAATAAGAGCACCATGTACTACATCGGAGTGTCCCCCCAAGTACTTAGTAGCAGAATGCAGAACTATATCTGCACCCCAGTCTAATGGATTTTGTAAGTATGGAGAAGCGAAAGTATTGTCTACTACCAATATCAGTTTGTGTTCTTTGGCAATAGCAGAGCAAGCTTCAATATCTATAATATTCAATAGTGGATTAGTAGGAGTTTCTACCCATATCATTTTAGTATTCTCGTTCACATGATATTTGATCATGTGTGCATCGTGCATACTGATGAAATGGAACTTGATACCATAATTAGCAAATATCTTAGTGAAGATGCGGTAGGAACCACCATAAAGGTCGTTAGATACGATTACCTCATCACCCGGTTGCAGCAATTTGGCAACAGCATCGGTTGCGGCCATACCACTACCAAAGCAAAGACCGAATTTGCCATTCTCAATATTTGCCAATGCATTTTGCAATACAGTACGAGTTGGGTTTTGTGTACGGGCATATTCGTAACCTTTATGGTCGCCGGGCGCAGCCTGTACATAAGTTGATGTTTGATAAATAGGTGTCATGATGGCACCTGTTGTAGGATCCGGTTCTACCCCTGCATGTATGAGTCGGGTAGCCAGCTTATGATTTTTATTATCCATGAAACGACGATTTAGAAACTGCGCAAAGGTAATTATTTGTAGTTGCTATAATATTTGTTAGTTTGTAAATCTAATATCTA
>JBAWXE010000186.1:0-2722 GCA_037144255.1 Bacteroidota bacterium
AAAATAGTAGTATCTGTTAAAGATGCACTACCAGGCGGGGGCGTTAAGAAAGGTACCGTTTCAAAAGCGGTTATTGTGCGCACTAAGAACAAGTTGCGCCGTAAAGATGGCTCTTACATCAGTTTTGATGATAATGCCGTTGTACTCCTTAATAACTCTGACGAACCTCGCGGTACCCGTATCTTCGGCCCAGTAGCCCGTGAATTACGTGATAAGGGATATATGAAAATTGTTTCCCTTGCACCAGAAGTATTGTAAAAATTGTTGTACTTTTGCAGCCCGTTAGGATCGGGAGTAAAAAACAACGCTTAATTCATAGTAATTGTGAAAAAGAGATTTCAACCTAAGTTCAATATCAAGAAAGGCGATAGCGTAGCCATCATTGCCGGTAACGAAAGAGACCGTAGCAAGCCACGCAAGGTATTAGCCGTATACCCACAAGAGAGCCGTGTGCTTATCGAAGGGGCAAATATGGTAACCAAACACCTGAAGCCAAATGCACAGAATCCACAAGGTGGTATCGTGCAGGAAGAAGCAACCATACACATCTCTAATGTGATGTTGTGGGATGCTAAAGCAAAAGCACCTTCACGCATCAAACGCGAGCGTAAAGAAGCTAGTTTTGTTCGTATCTCTAAAAAGTCAGGGGAGGTAATTAAATAATGAGCACTACAATATATATCCCTCGTTTACAGAATAAGTACAAGGACGAAGTTGTCCCTGCTTTGATGAAAAAGTTTGGATACACGACAGTTATGCAGTGTCCACGTTTGGTAAAGATATGTCTGAACCAAGGCGTTAAAGGATCTGTATCTGATAAGAAAATGATTGATGATGCGGTAAACGAAATGACTACCATTTCCGGCCAAAAAGCTGTACCGACACTGTCTAAGAAAGATATCTCTAACTTCAAATTGCGTAAAGCAATGCCTATCGGCTGCCGTGTTACGCTGCGTAGTGTAAAGATGTATGAATTCTTAGATCGTATGATTTCTATCACCTTGCCACGTGTACGTGATTTTAAAGGTATCAATGATAAGTCTTTCGACGGACGCGGTAACTACACAATGGGTGTTACTGAGCAGATCATTTTCCCTGAGATTAACATCGACAAAGTAGCAAAGATCAGTGGTATGGATATCACTTTCGTAACTACAGCTAAGACTAATGAAGAAGCATACGAACTGTTGAAAGAACTGGGTATGCCATTCAAAAACATTAAGAAAGACTAAACAAATTGAAATATTGAAGCTGCTGCAAAGTACTTCAGTTAACAATATAAAATAAACTATGGCAAAAGAATCAGTAAAAGCCCGCCAACGCAAACGCGAGAAAATGGTAGCATTATACGCTGAAAGGCGTGCCGCTCTTAAAGCAGCAGGTGATTATGCAGGTTTGGATAAACTTCCAAAGAATGCATCACCGGTTCGTCTTAAGAATCGTTGCCAGCTTTCAGGTCGTCCTAGAGGCTATATGCGTCACTTCGGTGTATGTCGTATAGTATTCCGCGACATGGCATTGGATGGCAAAATACCAGGTGTAGTAAAAGCAAGCTGGTAATGTAATTCGTTTCAAGGTCAGGTAAGCCAGGGTATACCTTGGCAATAGCCTGAAACCCGTAACCTTATAATTTTACAAAACACACAAGAAGAAAAATGGTAACAGATCCAATAGCAGATTTCCTGACCCGTATCCGTAACGCCCAAATGGCACGTCACCGTATCGTGGAAATACCAGCATCGAATGTAAAAAAACGTATGACTGAGATATTGTATGACAAAGGTTATATCTTGAAATACAAGTTCGAAGAGGATAGCAAACAAGGCCTTATCAAGATAGCATTGAAGTATGATGCTGCTACTAAAGACCCGGCTATCAAGTCTTTGGAACGTGTAAGCCGCCCGGGTCTTCGTCAGTATGCAAAACCTAATGAGATCAGCCGTGTACAAAACGGTTTAGGTATTGCTATCGTTTCTACATCAAAAGGTGTAATGACAGATAAAGAAGCTCGTACCCAGAATGTAGGTGGAGAAGTGCTTTGCTACATTTACTAGTAAGAACAAAGAGGCTGATACATTAAGCTGTGCCTATACTTAGCTGACCGGTCAGACTTCTATTATAAATAAAGAATAAACAATTTACGATGTCTCGTATAGGTAAAAAACCAATAGTAGTAACAAAAGGTGTAACTGTATCAGTTAGCCCTACTAATCAGATCACAGTAAAAGGTCCTAAAGGCGAACTGAAGGATAACATTGACCGTGATATTAAAGTAACAATAGCAGGTGAAGAAATCCTCATCGAGCGTCCAACAGATCAAATTCGTCACCGTGCAATGCATGGTCTGTATCGTTCTTTGGTTGCTAATATGGTGAAAGGTGTTACCGATGGTTTCAAGAAAGAATTGGAACTGGTGGGTGTGGGTTATCGTGCTGCTGTTACCGGTCAGCAAATTGACTTGGCTTTGGGTTTCTCTCACAATATTATTATTGATCTGCCTAAAGAAATTAAGGCATCTGCAACAGCTGAAAAAGGACAGAATCCAAGAATCATTCTTGAATCTATAGATAAGCAATTGTTAGGACAAGTAGCTGCGAAAATTCGTGGTCTTCGTAAGCCTGAACCATATAAAGGTAAGGGTGTACGTTACTCAAATGAGATCGTACGTCGTAAGGCAGGTAAAGCAGCTGGTAAATAGTAATTTAGATTATCACCTTTTGGG
>JBAWXE010000187.1:0-2722 GCA_037144255.1 Bacteroidota bacterium
GTGTAACTATCTGGAAATAAGTGCCGGTAAATTCTTAAGTCCATTTGGAATATTCAATGAACGTATCCACCCATCATGGGTCAATAAATTTGCTGATAATCCTCTTGGATTCAATCATGATGTAGGAACCTTAGTAGGCCCTATGTCAGAGATAGGAGTAGCGTTAGCAGGTGGCGCACAATTAGGGAAATCAAAGATCAATTATGCAGTTTATGCATCCAATGGTCCTAACCTCATAGCAGATCCAAACAATCCTATGATGTCGGGTATGTTGATGTATGAGAACGTCAAAGACAACAACGATAATAAAGCTATTGGTGGAAGAATAGGTTTCCTTCCTCTATCTAATTCCAGTCTAGAGATAGGCCTTTCTGCACAGGTGGCCAAAGTGGGAGATAAGAATAGTGTATTGTATGAAAACATTGGGACGCAGATGGCAGCTATCGATTTGTCCTACTATCACAAATTGAATTGCATCAAAAGTAATATTGACATCAAAGCTCAGTTCAATATGGTGAATGTTGACAAAGCTGTAAAATACCCTATAGATAGTACTATGACAGGAGTGGACTCTACTTTTGATAATAAGAGTAATGCTTTTTTTTTACAAGTAGGTATAAGGCCTACATATGTGAATCATAAGTGCTTAAAAAACCTGGAACTGGCAGTAAGGTACTCAACTATGACATTACCCGAAAAGGCCATTTGGGGAGGCGAATTCAACCAGATCACTATTGGTATCAATTACTGGCTATCATGGCATTCTGTTATCAAATTTGATTATCAGATCAATAATCAAAAAGGAATGGATAGCAAGACAGGTTTTCTGGTACAATGGGCAATAGGATTTTAACACACTCTATAATTTTATACAATGAAAAACATAAAGATAATAATACCAAGTATCATCATAATAATACTAAGTGCAATATTTTATATAGCTATATGGGGTTGCGCAACACCCGAAATGATCAGTACAAAAACAGGCACACAATTATGGACAGAAAATTGCCAACGATGTCATAATATCCCACCACCAAATGCATTCAATAAAGAAAATTGGGAAGTGATAGGCATGCATATGGAAATGAAAGCGCATTTGACAGAAGCAGAAAAAGATAAAATAGTAGATTTTTTGAAAGCTGCTAACTAAAACCTTCAATTCATTCAATAAGGGGTTTAAACTATATAGTTTAAACCCCTTCTCTATTGTTTATGTTCTACTTTATAAGTGTGTAAGCAGATACTGTATCATCAAAAGGGAAGTACTGTTTGGGCAGATCAGAATATGGAAAACTGCCCCAGGCAGGCAAGAAAGCTTTACTATTACTAATACCCCATGCTATACCATTAGGATCATCAGAAATAGTTATTGAGGCTGAATGATGGTTTTCGATAGTAGAAAGCAACCAAAATTCGTAAGGTGTAGCCCAAACAAGCATCAGGGTATCTGTAGGTACTTTTTTAAAGTCAATCAACAATTTCTTAGAACCATTATCATTAAGGAAACGTCGCTCCCAATCAAGTCGCTGTGTGTATGCACTATGTGAGCCATACATTCGTATACAACCTGTAATCAATATAATTGTAAAGGCAGGGTAAGCTAACTTTTTGGTATCCAGTAGAGGAAGTAAATCAAAAACAAAAGGCAAGGCGATGATAATACCTAGTGGCATGTATAGGTTCTCAATATATGAATTACTTGTATCCCTACCCGGATACGAGACATTTATAAGTAGCAGATACGCAACAAAAAAAGTGCAAAACAGTAGCATTTTGGCCCATTGCTTAGTAATGAAATAGTGTGCAGAAATGGCGATACCTATTACTGGCATCCAATAGTATTTAGTAATACAATTCTGAAGGAAACGCTTATTAGAATAAATTTGAAAATAGTGTGGAAAGGTGTTTATGAGTTTACCGGAGCTATTCATTGCTGCAGATTCATAGGGTGTTTTGAAGATCAGGTTCTTGATTATGACCATGCCAATATAAAATACAGTCACTACATAAAGTAGTTTACTATCGATGTGTATATCCTTACTGAGTAGCAAAAAAGTAACACAATAAAGAAATGGGATCAATAATAAGGGATGAGAAAATGATGCTGTAAATATACCAATGAAAACTAACGCGAGTGCTATAGGATTTGCTGTAGCAAAAGATCGATTATGGACATATGCTAATACTACTATCATAATTGAAATAGCTTGTGGCAGCTCTGATTGTATCCAATAATAGGTGTCTGATACAAATAGGACATTACATAATAGCACTATCATAGCATACTCATACCTCTTTAATATACTACCACATATTACATAACAGGCTGCATAGTAGAGTACAAAGCTGGCTGAATATATATACATAATACTGCTCAAAGACATCTCTGCCTTACGTGCCATCAGTGGTAAAAACTGTGTGGATATAGCAACAAAACGAAAATTCTGTATTGCTAATGAACTATCTTTTACGATGCAGAATAAATGGAAAGCGATATCTGTAAAAATGGTACGTTCTTTATAGAATATAACAGACAATATCAATAAGACCAAATATGCCAGTAAACCGATATGATAAAGCCTTTTGTTCATTGATAGAATAATGATTTCCTTTACATAAATTTTTCAAATATACTATAAGTATATAAGGATGATGTAAGGAGTAATAATTATTAAAAAAGCCTTGACAAATTGTCAAGGCTTTTGAGACCGTGCCCTTT
>JBAWXE010000188.1:0-2657 GCA_037144255.1 Bacteroidota bacterium
GTTTAAAATTGGTAAATAATAAGATTGAAAGCAGTTGTGATAAAATAAGGCTTGCAGGTATTGTTGAAGACAGCTCAGTAAACGAACACAATTCATTACAACAAGTGATTGATAAATATAGAAGCATATTAGTAAATAAATATGGAGAGAATGTACCTAAGGATGAAGAGGTCTATTTTATGAAATTAGTATAATTGGTACAATAATACGCACTTTAATATTTTGGATAAGCATCATAAAAGATACTACTAATGACAGACAAATATAATTTCAAAGTAGGAATTGTAGGCTTAGGACCTGTAGGAATGATACTTGCTGTTAAATTAAAAGAAGCAGGTTGCAATGTCGCTGTTTGTGAAAGGAATGAATTCAAACTAAAAAAAATCAAAGAAGAGGGAATAATCCTTGAAAATGGTTTCGATTCAGTAACAAAATTTGAGAATGTTTATAGCTCTATAGCAGAAATGGCACCATTAGACCTCGACTATTTGGTGTTTTCATTGAAATCTTATCAAACTCCTGACGCTATTAAGGAAGCTGATGCACTTCATTCAGAAAAACTTACAGTAGTTGCCGCCCAAAACGGTATAGATGTTGAAGAATTATTAGTTTCTGCATTTGGTGAGTCTAAGACACTACGAATGATTATCAACTATGCAGGTAATATGCGTACTCCTAATGTAGTTAGAGTGTCTTTCTTTAATCCTCCTAATTATATTGGTTCAGTAGATGATAATAGATCTAAAGAAGCTCAACGCTTCGCTGATGCATTAAATAGTATTGAATTTACTACTGAAAAAATAGATTCTTTTGAGTTGGTAAAATGTGTTTGGGAAAAAACCATTCTAAATGCTTCCTTAAGTGCACTATGTGGAGTTGGTAGATTAACCATGGCTGAGGCAATTGCTGATGCTGATACAATTGAACTAATAGAGCAGATCATTAATGAAGGTATAGATGTAGCAGATAAAGAAAAGATTAGATTTCCTGATGATTTTGTAAGACGATGTATGAGGTATCTAAAAAATGGAGGTGACCACTTTCCATCTTTAGCTGTAGATCTTATCAATAACAGACCTACAGAAATAGATTACTTCAACGGTAAAATTGTAGAATACGGTAGAAAACATTATGTAAAAACGTCATTGAATCTTGCTTTCACTAATATGGTCAAAGCAATGACTAATAAACATGTTATTGCCAGAGTGCCGGGTATAGCAGGCGAATTGAATAAGAAAATCATTAATAAAGGCTTAGTAGAAAAGAATAAACCTGCACTTTTTTATAAAGAACATAATTACTACTTAGGTATTGATCTCGGATCTGCATTTGCCAAGTTTACTGTTATTGATGAACATTGTACTCCTGTGTTCAGGTATATTCTGCAAACAATGAATAAGGATAGGAATGCCATGAAAAATGTACTTCAGGCAATACATTCTTATTTTAATATTAAATATAGTTGTGCAACAGGGTATGGTAGGAAACATTTTACGGATACTGACATGGTCAAAACAGAGATCAATTGTGCAGCTGTAGGTGTATCTAATTATTACCCGGGAGAAAAAAATATTATTGATATAGGCGGAGAAGATATTAAGATCATTCAATGCGATAAGGATAACCATGTAGCCAATTTCTATATGAATGATAAATGTGCTGCTGGGACAGGTGCTTTCTTGACAGAAATTGCAGAAAGAGCTGCTATCAATATTGCTGATATGAGTAATTTAGCTGCACATTCAGAATACGATAAAGAATTAAATAGTTTTTGTACAGTATTCGCCAAAACAGAGATCATGAACTGGGTCTTTGATGGTATGGCAAGTGCTGATATTTCACGTGGTATTTATATTTCCATAGCTAATAAGGTAGCTAAAATGAGAACCAACCCTGATATAGATACATTTATGATCGGTGGGGTAATCGAACATCATCCATATATCAATACAATTCTAAGTGCTAAGCTGCATAAAGAAATACTTACAATTGATCAGCCGCAGCATATCGTTTCTCTAGGTGCTGCAATTATTGCCAGAGATACCTGGATTACTAAGACACATTTTCACGAACATACAATTAGTAATAAAATATAATTATGAAAGCATTTCACGATAAGCAGAAGGGTTTTGGGATCGTTTACGATGATATTTATTTAGTGAATGGTGCTAGAACTCCATTCGGCAAACTCTGTGGCACTTTGGCTCAGGTATCTCCTACAGATTTAGGAATATTTGCAAGTAAAGGAGCCATTGAAAAATCTGGAATGGCCGCCTCAGATATCGATCAGGTCATTATGGCAAATATTGGACAAAGCTCTTACGATTGCTATTTTTTGCCAAGGCACATTGGTTTATATGCAGGAATACCTGAAACTATTCCTGCAGTTATGCTTCAAAGAATATGTGGTTCTGGATTTGAAACAATTACCGCTGCTGCAGATCAGATAACACTTGGTAAAGCAAATGCGGCAATATGTGGTGGTACAGAAAATATGTCTTTAGCACCAACAGTCAGTTATGGCAATAGAATGGGGTATCCACTTGGTAGAGTTGAATTCAGAGATTTTTTATGGGAAGCATTAAATGATACAGCCGGTGTTCCTATGGGATGCACAGCAGAGAATGTTGCTAAAAAACATAATATCACTCGTAAGG
>JBAWXE010000189.1:0-2623 GCA_037144255.1 Bacteroidota bacterium
GATTAATATATCCTTTATCTATGGCATATTGCACCTGGCTAAATGGTAACATTTGAGATTTTCCGTTTACTAAGAATGTCAGCATCATACGATCGAACATCTGCACATCATATTGACGTTCAATGCTTTTTATCACCTTAACAGAAGCATCTGTACTGCAACCACTTACACCTACGTTTGTCTCATCAGCCATTACTACTATAAATTGGTTGAAAAGTAATTGTGCCCAACCTTTTATAGGTGCACCATGAGATTGCCAATGTGCATAGAACTGATGTAATTGTTCATTCACTTCTTTAGCTTCCTTCTCTATAAATGCCCTGCTACTTTGATATACCCATACCCTTGACTCATCAGAGAATTCAGTAGGTAGTAGTTGTTTTAATTCATTGATGTTCATTGGGCAAAGTTACGGCATTATGTATTTATAAAAACTATAGTTATATCAGTATTCACTTAGTCAGCTAGCGATTGAGCCACCATTTCAGCTATATCCAGTACTTTTACTGAGTCTTCTTTCTCTTTATTTTTTACACCATCTGTAAGCATGGTAGTGCAAAAAGGGCAATTGGCAGCTATTACAGTTGCTCCTGTATCCAAAGCCTCTGACGAACGTTCGAAATTTATACGTGTTGTGCCGGCTTCCTCCTCTTTGAACATTTGTGCACCACCAGCACCACAGCATAAGCCATTGGTCTTGCAGCGTTTCATCTCTACCAGTTCCACATCCAATGCTTCTAACACAGCTCTTGGGGCATCGTATATATCATTTCCACGACCCAAATAGCAGCTATCATGATAGGTGATTCGTTGTCCCTTGAATGTTCCACCTTCTTTAAGGCGAATACGCCCTTCATTGATTAGCTCTTGCAGATAAGTAGTATGATGCACTACATCATAGCTGCCACCTAGCGCAGGGTATTCATTTTTCAATATATTAAAGCAATGTGGGCATGCTGTTACTATGCGTTTCACTCCATAGCCGTTCATGGTCTGTATATTGTTATAGGCCATCATCTGGAACAGGAATTCATTACCGGCTCTACGTGCAGGGTCGCCAGTACACATTTCTTCCTTTCCCAGTATCGCAAATCTCACTCCTACCTTATCTAATATCTGTGCAAAGGCTTTGGTGATGCGTTGTGCGCGCTGATCGAAACTACCGGCACAGCCCACCCAAAAAAGCACTTCAGGCGTTTCCCCGCTAGAAGCATACTCGGCCATTGATTTTACATGCATACAATAATATTCAAATAGTTACAAGTCAAATTATGAATTTGCCATTTCCTCTACCCATTTGTCCCTGTCATCCGGACTGAATTTCCATGGTGCCATATTATTCTCCACATTGCCAAACATCAGATTCCATTCTTGAGGTGCATTACTTTCTTCCATTACAAGATAACGGCGTAGCTGATTGATTATAGATAAGGGCTCTATGCCTACCGGACATGCCTCTACACAGGCATTACATGTAGTGCAGGCACGCAGTTCTTCTATTGTTATATAGTCATGTACCAACGATTTTCCATCTTCTACAAATGTCTTATTGGCATTGATGTTCTTACCTACTTCTTCCAACCTGTCGCGAGTATCCATCATGATCTTTCGCGGAGAAAGCACCTTGCCTGTTATGTTAGCAGGGCAAGAAGCCGTACAACGACCACACTCTGTACAAGAGTATGCATCCATCAAGTGCTTCCAACTAAGATCCATTATATCCTTGGCGCCAAAACGATGTTGTTGAGGTGCAGCATCTGCCGGCGGTGCCAGTTCTGGTTGCATCATGTATAGTACTTCGTTTTGTATTTCCTTCATGTTCTTCATTTCGCCTTCGGGTTGCAGGCGGGTATAATATGCATTAGGGAAAGCCAACACTATATGTAAATGTTTAGAATAGGGTAGGTAGTTCAGAAAAGCGAATATCCCAATAATGTGCATCCACCAACACCCACGCTCAAATCCTATGAGTGCATCTGTAGACATGCTACTAAATAAACCTGTAAGATGACTACTTACCCAGAAAGGGTCTGTAACTGTATAATGTTCAACAGATTTGCTTTGCAATACTTGATCTGCTGAATTCATCAGTAATAACAAACTCATCAATACAATCTCGGTACACAATATCAGATTAGCATCATTACGAGGCCATCCGTTCAGTTCTTTTTGATTCAGACGTCGCACTTTTAGTATGTTTCTGCGTATCAGAAAAACCACACATGCTAGTAATACCATGGCTGCCAGTACCTCAAAACAGTCTATCAATACAGAGTACATCCCGCCCAGCATAGGGGCAAAAAGCCTATGATGCCCTAGTACGCCATCCAGAAATATTTCAAGTATTTCAATGTTTATGATCACGAATCCGGCATAAACTGCTAGGTGCAATAGTGCCGGTATAGGCTTTTTGAACATCTTATTTTGCCCCAAAGCCTGCAATAGCACGTTCTTCCAGCGTGCAGATGTATTGTCCGTTAGGTCCTCTTTCCGCCCAAGAAATATATTCCGCCTTATCTCGCCTACCTTTTTTGCAAATATCCAGGTACTTATACCTGCCAATATGATGAAAAGAATTTGTTGTACCACATGCATAAGCAACAACCATTTGAACCCCGAAAAT
>JBAWXE010000190.1:0-2606 GCA_037144255.1 Bacteroidota bacterium
CCTATATAGGTCTGCATGATGAGGCCATGCCCTGCACATGGTATGTACAAGGCAACAGTACCCCTATAGATAGCGGTGGAGGTATATGGGTAAAACCTACTACTAGCACCAGCTATATAGTAAAGCAAACACTCTGTGGGGTATCTACCTACGATACTGTTAAGGTCATAGTATGGCCACAGGGGGTGGCTAATGTATATGGTGCTAACTATACCAGAGTATATCCTAACCCTGCTACTGATAATGTTACATTCAGCTATGCTATACCTTATGTATCTAATAGCCTTGTACTCACTATTACAAACCTCATGGGGCAGATAATACAGACTTTCCAACTACCTGATAAGTCAGGGCAGCTACAATGGAATACATCTGACCTACCTAATGGTTTGTATCTATATAAACTAACAGACCAAAACAATGTCTTACAGATAGGTAAGATAACTATACAGAGATAGGGTAGTTTGTTGTATACATATACAACACATTCAGCTAAAAGTTCATAATATTATAAATATCTTCTATCCAAAAGTTCGAACTCTGGCTACCAAAGGGCACGATTAAAATAACAAAGCCCGCAATTGCGGGCTTTGTTATTTTAATTCGTTATTACATTTACAGTTTAACAACTTTCTTGGTTAGTATGTTTGATCCAATATTAAGCTGAATGAAAAATACACCTGATTGTTCTAGGGTAACATCGTAATTATGTATTCCTTGTTCCTGTATTTCATTTTTAACTATCGAGATTATTTCTTGGCCTAACATATTGTAAACAGAAATACTGATTTCTTCATTTTGGCTAATATTATAAAATATCGATGCTGTTTGTTTTGTTGGATTAGGATATACAACAAAATTATTTTCGGAAATACTGTTAATACCTACTAAACTATTGCTTTGTGTACTGAAATTACTTGTGGTACTATAACTGCTTGTACTTATCGCAGAACAAACAGTCTGTACCTGGAATTCATAATTTGTACCTGGAGTAAGACCTGTAATGGTAGCAATATTTGTGGCCGAATTAGTACTGCTCCATGTAGAAGAACCTACAGGTCTATATTGAATAATATAACTGATGGCTCCACTTACTGCTGTCCAACTTACAGTAGCAGAGGTAGAAGTTGTCAAAACTACTGATAGGCCTATAGGAGTAGAACATGGTAAATTAAGTGTTGTAAATGTTGAGCTACTGGTAAATATACTTGTGCCTGATGAACATACAGTTTGTACTTGAAATTCATAATTGGCTCCTGGGGTAAGCCCTGAAATGGCAACTGAATTTGTTCCCGATGTAGTACTACTCCAAGTAGAAGAACCTACGATTCTATATTGTATATTATAACTTGTAGCACCGCTTACAGCAATCCAGTTGAGAGTTGCAGATGTACTAGTGATCATAGTTACAGATAGTCCGGTAGGAATGCCGCATGCAACCACTGCACATGGAGCAATAGTATTTAATGAACCTCCAAGTGCGGTAAATTCAGCATTGAACGCTTGGTAATAAATATTGGCAATAGTATCACTATGGATGATCAATGTATTTTCATCATTTAATGTGTTTGCGGCAGCGGTCCAGTTATGAGATCCAGTTAATACCATTGGGTCTGAACATGCGTTTGAAGGATCCACAATCACCATTTTATGGTGATATACATAGTTGCTGTTTGAATACGTTTTCATATTGGTATTCAAACCACTTGTCAAAATTGGGTATGCGGCTGATGTATTACTATATTGATCAACGATACCAGCCACATACACTCCTGCTGTTTGTCTGGCAATGATGGCATTGGCATCTGATGTTTGAGTGAAATCATACACACCAAAATATAGGTCAGTATTTGCAGAATTTATGGTGTTTACTATTTGATTATTTGTCCCATCAGACGGACTGAAATATAGTTCAACAGTTTTGCCAGCAATTGTAAAAATATGGGCTCCCAAATCTGTTTTGAATGGTCCAAACTTTGATAGGGATGAATTAGGATTTATACCTGTATCACCCCACATCATATTGAATTCGTTAAGGTAGGCATGAGCTAAAGCAGAATCTTGAATAAAGAGTAAATTATTATTAGATGAATTCATTTGTGTTAGTCCCCAATCCTCTGATCCTGTACTTACGATAGCATCATCAGGATTTGTTGATTTAGCGTCAATAATTATGAATTTATTATGCATGATACCATATGAACTACCCGTTGGGCTTGCTAAAGTTGGAATTCCTGCATTCAATGTTGCAAGGCCTGTGTTAGGTTGGCTACCGTCATATATCCATCTTATTTTCTTTCCGGCATTATATGCATTATTGATCGCTGTAGCAATATTGGCAAAACCACTACTTTGATTATAATCGTATTGGGCAATATCAATAGTGTATTTGGCTCTATTAATATACGCTACGATTGTATCGGCAAATGTATTATTCAAATAAATTGCATTAACCCCACTTGAAACGCTGTTGTTTACAGGATTATTAAAATAGATGGCAATTTTATTTGTGATACTTGAAATGTTATTACTTAATGTAGTAAATGTTCCTGAGGTGCTGAATGAACTGCTTGAAGATGCACAAACTGTTTGCACTTGAAATTCAT
>JBAWXE010000191.1:0-2588 GCA_037144255.1 Bacteroidota bacterium
TCCTTATGGAGCAAGCTGGCTATTGCAGGAATAGCTACCAGCAACACTACAGCACCTAAGCCAATAATGGCAGCCCGGCGCATCCGTTCAGGATATTTTTTACGCAACTCGTAACTACCGTAAGTTTTATTACGGCCCTCAAACAATATGTCGAGGTAGTCGCTGTTTAATATTTTATTAATATCCATTTTACAATTGAATATTGTGTTGATTACAGAATGTTGATAATTCTATTACTTGTTCTCACCGTTAGCAGCCTCAGTTTCATGTATGAACTGTTGGTCTACAGCAGTGATGTCAATAATAGCATATGTTCTTACATCGTTGATACTCATTTCATCCAGTATGTTCACCAGATCATCGTAAGTGCTAGTAGAATCAGGTTTTATCAAAACAGTTGCCTGATCTTTTGGGCTCAATGCACCGCTACTCTGAAGACCTTGTATCTTCTTTTGCAGGTTCATGATCTCTTCGCGAATACCACCTTTAGGTTTGAAAGTAGTTACTTCCACCTTAGGAGGATTGGTAGCGTCGTCAGCCAAACCTTCGTAATAATACACCCTGTGATTCTTACTTAACAAAACTGTCAATGCTGTACTAGCCTTGATCTTGGGAGGATCTATCTCCTTGATCAATGGATCTTTATAAGGCATATTGATCTCCATTGTCTTAGGTTTAGACAATGTAGTGGTGAACATGAAGAACGTGATCAACAGAAATCCAAGATCCACCATTGGGGTAAGATCTATACGCGTGGAGAGTTTTTTACCCTTTTTGACTCCGGGGCCCTTTTTATGCCCCCCGCTACTCGAGGTATCTATTTCTGCCATGGGACTTTTTTTAAAATTTTATAAATATTGTTTACTTGCTATGACCACTTTGTTGCAGAGCATATGCTGCTGTACCGATAGGTACGTCTTTCAATCCTGTAATGAGATTGAATTTGAAAATCTTCCAACCTTCCAGAGTCTTGATCACTTTCCTAACACTTGGGTAAGAAGCATCGGCATCGGCTTTGATACAAATACGCAGTTTCGGGTTTGTTTCCCTAGCTGCATTGATCCAGGCACCTAGTTCGTTAGCTTCTGTTGTAACAGAAGTATCGGTAGGTATACCCACTGCTGTAACGTCCATTTTTTTCTGGTCATCAACAGATGCAGCCAAATAACTTTTTAATTGGCTCAATGGTACACCTATAGAAGCTCCTCTTTTGAATTTTTCCATTTCATCAGCGGTGAGATTCAATTTCTTGGTCTCATTCACGCTTTCTATCAATTCTTTACGTCTTTTCTGATTATCGATAGAGAAGAAAACACGTCCTTTTGGATCAACTGTAAGCAACAGGATATCCACATCAGGAATAGGAATCTCTGAAATAGAAGAAGGAGTTTTTACTACTACCGGTTCGTCTGGCTTGAACTTGGTAGCTAACATAAAGAATGTCAGCAGCAGGAAAGCCACATCACACATCGCAGTCATATCGATGTGGGTACTTTTCCGTGGTAATTTTACTTTAGGCATCTGTAAAAAGTTTTCTTCAACTGTTTAACTAATAAGATTTAGGATCTCCATTTTCTCACAAATCGCACATCACTTTTTCTAAAAGATATACTATAGCTTATTTATAGTTAGCAGCGAAGCTTTGCGTTAAAGTAAAACCGCTTTCATCGATACCAAAAGTAACACCATCAATAATAGTAGTGTAGAAGTTGTAAGCGATGATAGCTATGAAAGATGTACTGATACCTAATGCAGTATTGATCAAGGCTTCAGATATACCATTTGCAAGAGCTGATGCATCAGGAGCACCTGCCTGGCCCATAGCCTGGAATGAACGTATCATACCCATTACCGTACCGAACAGACCTAACAAAGTAGCGCAAGAAGATATGGTAGACAAGAACACCAGGTTCTTTTCCAACATAGGTAATTCAAGCGCTGTAGCTTCTTCAATCTCTTTTTGGATGCTCAATACTTTTTGTTCTGTATCCAGTTCTGTATTGTTGATCATAGCACGGTATTTGATAAGACCGGCACGCATTACATTACCTACTGAACCGCTTTGCTTGTCGCACTCAGATAATGCAGCGTCTATATTTTTGTTAGCCAGGTGATATTGTACTTTACGTACGAACTCACCAGAATTCACTTTACCTCTAGCTTTGAAGATTGTCAATGCACGCTCAATAATAAAACAGATCAATGTCAATAAAGTTCCTATCAGAATAGGCACTACAAATCCACCAGAGTACATCATACCCATAGCGTTACCTGCTTTTGGCTTTTCTCTTAAAGCACCATCAGCAAAATTATTAGGACTACCCAGTACAAATTTGTACACGAGGATGGCAACAATGATACATGAAGCAACAACAAGCAGATTGATCATGAAGTTGTTCGCGTTTTTCGGTTGACCGGCACTATGCCCTTGAGAAGGAGATGGTTTTGCAGGGGCTGATTTTACTTCTGCCATAATTCTGGTTTTTTGTTTTGTGTTTTAAGTTAAATATTGCTTAGGTTAATTTTTCGGAGTGCTTGCAAAGATAGAAGTACGCATCAAAAAAACAATTCCGATAATAGATTTTTAT
>JBAWXE010000192.1:0-2539 GCA_037144255.1 Bacteroidota bacterium
TGATGAAAACTGGCTGGAGGTACAAGCAAGGGCCCAAAGGGCGAATGCATGGTTTACAAAGGAACATATAGAAATTGCTGTAAAGAATATTGCCACTGAGTTCCTTGAACCAAAAAAATTGGAAACTTGGGTCAAAAAATACCTATTACCTACTCATATTAAAACAGTCGGTATTGTAATGGCTGGCAATATCCCTTTAGTAGGATTTCATGATCTTCTTTGTGGATTTGTGAGTGGTCACAATATCCATATCAAAGTATCTTCAAAAGACGAAGTATTGATCAAGCATGTGATAAGTAAACTAATAGAATGGGAGCCTTCTGTTGCAGAACAAGTTAATATCTTTGATATGATAAAAGGTTGCAATGCTTATATTGCTACCGGTAGCAACAATACAGCCCGATACTTTGAACAGTACTTTGGCAAATATCCTCATATCATTCGTAGTAATCGTACCTCTGTAGCCTTATTAGATGGTACGGAAACAGATGAACAATTGCATGCATTGGCAGGAGATATATTCTTGTATTTCGGTTTGGGATGTAGAAATGTTACTCAAATAAATGTACCAAATGGATATGATTTCAAGAGACTATTAGACATTTTCTCTTCTCACGACGACATTATATTACATCATAAATACAAACATAACTATGATTACTACTTGGCTATATACTTGCTCAACAAAGTGCCTTATCTCACTAATGATTCTATATTATTAGTAGAAAACCTGGTTCCATTCTCAGCAGTAAGTGTACTGCATTATTCTTATTACAATGATAAGAATAAATTAATAGGCTCTTTACAGAACAATAATGATATACAATGTATAGTAGGTAATGGTTTCGTACCCTTCGGCATGGCACAAGTACCTTCACTTAGCGATTATGCGGATGGTGTAGATACTATGGTCTTCTTTTGTAGTTTATAGTCTCTATTTTCTTTTGAAGAATGCAAAGCCATTCTTCTCCTCTATTAATTGTAACTGAGGCATAGCTTTGTATTTATCAGCAGTAATTACTTTGCATATAAAGTAGGTTGGCTTATCCACATTACCTGTAAGTAGCCAGTCTTCATTATAATAATTTTCATTAGAAGGTTTTGACTTCTTAGTATAGAAAAGCTGAGCGTAACTTTTATACCCTAGTACTTTTACATATACATCCTTGCCTTCCATACTCTTGAAAAAATCAATAGCAGCTCCCTGCGAGTACAGTTCAACCTTAGGTGTAAAATGCAAAACAGTGACCTGAATGATCAATACCTGCACAACACAAAGTGTTAACATCCATTTTCTGAAATCTTTACGCATCATTAGTGCAGTTATCCATATACCTATCAGATATATGATACCCCAAAGACATTCCATATAACTCCAAGAAACATTAGCTTGAAAATTACCTACGGCAAATGGATCATCTATATAGGGTATGATCTTTTTTTTATAAATACCTACGAGTGGCAATGCAGAGATAACTATAGCCAATATTGAACCTGATATCAGCATCATGGCTATAACAATCTTTTTCACCTTTATCTCTCCTACGCTCAGTCTGTATAACTGTAAGGCTGCCAGGTATGTAAGTGGAAAATAACACAATGACGAATAATGTACGATCTTGGTCTTAACAATAGAGAATAATATCAACACCACCCAAAAGAGTATCCACATCCAACGAGTAAAATCTCGAGCTGTTTCATTATCAGTACTCCGCTTTTTAGTAAATTGAAATAAAAATAAAGAAGCAGGAAAACATCCTATAAGCAATACTATAAAATGATATATAAATGGTCCTCCGTGATCAGCATCTTCTGTTCTGAATAATCGGATCTGGTAAGTAATGAACTCATTGATGAACCACCAGCCATGTGTCAGTATCTCTACTCCAAACCATAATGAAGTAGTGACTAATGCAGACAAGGCAACCAGGAGCAAATGACCGATCTTGTACCCCCATAATCCCCTGTTTACTACTATATAGGCAATAAATGACAATATTGAAACCAGTATAGCAACAGGCCCTTTAGTAAGTACCGCTAAACCAATACATATACCTGCGAGAATAGCATGTAGCACTTTACGCTCAGAAAAACGTAAGAGATGTACTTGAAAGAAGGCTACAAAAATGAAAAAATTGAATGTCGGGTCTATGATACCTGATTTGAAATAAAAATGAGGTAACCAGGTAGCGGCATAAAGAACTACCCACCAAGTAGCCATCTTTTCATTTACCACCCGCTTTCCAAAATAAAACAGCGTAACCAAAGTAGTAACACCCATAAATGCATTGGGGAATCTTGCTGCATATTCATTAATGCCAAATAATTTCATAGATAATACCTGCATCCAAATAAATAAAGGTGGCTTCTCCCAAAAAGGCTTAAAGTCAATTTGTATACGTAAATAATCTTTGGTTGCTATCATTTCCCTTGCACATTCGGCAAAATTGATCTCATCCCAGTCAAATAAGTGTACATGACCCAAAAATGGAAAAAATAATAACACTCCTAATATGACAATGAGAATATAGCGTATACG
>JBAWXE010000193.1:0-2389 GCA_037144255.1 Bacteroidota bacterium
ATATATATCCTTCACACTATCTTAATATCATTTATAACGAAAAATAGGTATGGTAATCATTCATTGAATTCATATTAACTACACAATCTTTATTGGCTTGTATCTTTTTATTATTAAAATTTGATAATACTTCTCTTAAAGTAGAAGTGTATGATTTCAAATCAAGTATATGTGATACTATTTTACTGGAGATAAGTATTGGATGACCGCCTTGATCCAAATATGATGGTTTTATGCAGTCTGCTTCAGATCTAAAATTGTAGAGTTGATTCAAGAGATCATTATTAACGAAAGGGTTATCGATATTTTGAATGAAGCAATGAGATACGGATGAGGCAACAGATAATCCTAATTGTAGTGAATACAATCTTCCTCTTTCAGGGAATGAATTAATAACAGTAGTTACTGGACTATTATCAATTGATAACTGATCAAAATCGATATTTGGATTTAGTACAACAACTATATTATTAATTCCTACAGTTGAATATACCCTAATAATATGCTGTAAAAAATTTTCCTGATCAGCGTATGATAGTAATGCTTTGTGTGATCCCATTCTCTCTGATAATCCACCTGATAATATTATACATGCTGCATCCTTCATATAGTATGAATTTGTAAAATAGATTTCAAGACTAATAAATCACACATCAATTATATAAAGAATTATACCAAATGAAGATGATATATATCATTATGGTTGGTGACCATAGTCATGTATGTATTGTGTGAATTGTCGGAAGTTGTATTAATGTTTCTCTATCGAACTGTTACAATTATTTCTGAATAGAGAAATTTAAAAACTGAATCTGATGAAACAAGCAGCGCCACGCTTGACTGCACTGATCGATGAATGCAAATCTCTAGCATTCGATCTGAATTTTACCTATGCTAAAAAATGGAAAAGTGAATCACCTGATAGAATTATTGTAGGATATCTACCTATATATGTTCCCAGACAGATCATCCATGCGGCAAATGGTATACCAGTAGGTATTATGGGGGTAGGAGATCATAAACAGATCATTAAAGGAGATGCCTACTATCAATCATATATATGTCATTTACCTAGAGGTGTAATAGAATTGGCATTAGATAACAATCTAGATCAATTTGATGGTTTCTTATTTCCTTCTATTTGTGACTGTGTTCGGAATTTGTCCGGTATGTTCAAATTGGTAAAGCGCGGCAAATTCACAAGGTATTTTGATTATCCTCAAAATTTTGATGAAAATATAGGTGGTACATTCTATAGAGAATTGTTAGAAACAATTATCAATGACATGTACCAAATCAATGGTGTAGAGATCACGACTGATAGGCTCAACCATTCTATTGCATTATATAATAAGAATAGAAGGCTAGTTGAAGCTATTTACGATATCAGAGAAGAATTCCCTTGGAGATTATCAGCCATAGATGTTTATCATATTATTAGGGCTGGAATGGTAATACCTGTAGAAAAGCACAATGAGATATTAGAAGAGATCCTTAGCTATATAAATGAAGATTATGGAGAAGCACTAGATAATATTCGCGTTGTTATTTCGGGTTCATTCTGTGAACAACCACCAATTGGGTTGATAAAATCAATTGAAATGGCTGGTTGCTATATAGTTGATGATGACTTTATGCTAGGATCTAGATGGATATTAGATGATATCAACGAGCTAACTACAGACCCATTGGATGAAATAGTAAGAGCTTTTCTTACTAAGAGTGCACCATCATCGGCTGTGTACGATGTAGGCAACCCAAGAAGTGCCAGATTGGTACAATTAGTAAAAAAGAGGAAAGCAGATGGAGTAATATTTTGCGCAGCAAGTTTTTGCGATCCGGCACTATTAGATAGGCCTGAAATGCAAAAAGTGTGTGATGCAGAAGGAATAGCACACATCAATTTCCAATTTCACGAGAATACTGGTCAGTTCAAAGTGATCAAAGAGCAAGCTGGTACATTCTCGGATTCTATCAAATTATGGGTTTAACTAGTGTATGATACTTTATTATAAACATCATTAATCTAAGAATTATGAGTGATCCTAAAGAAGCAATAAAAGAGAAAAGTATGATTCTTCAGAAAGAGATGCTAGGCGATCTCTTTACAGAATTGAGCAAAGCAAAGGAAACAGGCAAAAAGGTAGTTTACACTTTTGTGCCAGGTAACCTAACAGAACTCATTTTGGCTTTAGATATGCTACCTGTGTATCCGGAAATCAATGCATTACAATCAGGAATGCGTAAAAAATCTGGCTCATATATTAAGGATGCGGAGAAAATGGGATTTTCTGAAGATGTGTGTACATATGTAAAATGTGATATTGGAATGATGCTAAGTGGCAACTTGGGTCCTACGGGTGAAAAATTACCAGATCCAGACCTATTG
>JBAWXE010000194.1:0-2313 GCA_037144255.1 Bacteroidota bacterium
GTATATCTTTCTTATCAAGGAGATTTAGTTGATCTTGAAACAGGAGATCTTTTAGTTTTAGATCATCCTATAATTAATGAATATTATAAAGCAGCTTTGAAAGAAAGAATATTTGAAAATCTTTATTATGCTGGTGAAGAAGTAAAACAAAAACTTGATTACGCTAAACAACAACACGATCATTTTAAAATAAAAGCTTTAGGAATTGTCAACATGCCTAACTTTCAGGATCTTTACACTACATGGGTTCTTAATAGAAAACAACAATATAACAGATACTATAATTATTGGCATACAAATGTGTTTCATCAAAACTTTCATCTTGTACCAGAAGTAAGATAAGCCCGCGCAACTTCTTCTTGATAAGACTAAAAATCATCAAAAGTAAAACAAAATAAATGTCAGAACAAGGAATAAAACATACATTCACCAAAGGATTGAATAAAGACTTGGTCAATTATTTGAAACCAACTGAAAATTGGTCAATGGCTAAAAATTTAATCAATCAGACTCAACTAGGAGAACAAGGAGTTCTTTCTACAGAGTCTGCTAATTTAGAATGTATAAAACTTCCTTATACAATGATAGGTGCAATACCATTAGACGGTTCTCAATGGGTTGTATTTACTACAGATAACGTTACCAGTGAAATAGGTATTGCTGATATTGATAAATGTGGTCTACCAGATAACTATGTAACTCTGATCAATGATCAGGCAGCAAGAACAGCAGGATTACCAGGATTAAACTTTAATCAGGATAATCTTATTACAGGAGCTAGTAGAAGAAACTTTGATTGTGGATTTTCAGTATATTGGTCTGATGGAGCTAGAAACCCAGATAGGTTGATAGATACATCTAGTCAAAATCCTAATCCTTGGGTGCAAGACTGTACGACTGTTGCTGGATGTACTACGTGTACAAATACTGATAAAGTTGACGTAGACATGCTTAGAATCGCACCAAAGCTAGTTATACCGTGTGTGACGTTAAATAAGTCTACAGGTAGTGGTACATTGTTAAATGGAACTTATCAAGTAGCAATAGCTTATGCTACTAACGGTATCAAAGTAACAGATTATCTTGTTGTATCTAACGCTCAATCTATCTTTAGTCATAATAATATTGCTGGTGCTGTAACACTAACGATATCTAATACAGATACTAGATTTGATGAAATGCAGGTTACTGTTGTAAGTTTTACTAACGGTCAGCTTGTAGCTAAAGTTCTTGGTATATTCGACACCAGAGAAACTACAATTTACATAAGTCAGGTAGATCAAACACTCCGAACAGAAGATATTGCTTTAATACCACTTCAATCTATAGCTATTGAAAAATCAGATTCTATCTGGAATGTAAATAACTATCTTTTGAGAAATGGTATCTATGAAAGACCTGACTTTAATTATCAACCTCAAGCTAACAATATTACTACTGAATGGGTTTTAACATCTGAAGATGAAGAATACTATAGATTAGGTGGTAATCATTATAGTTACATGCAGGATGAAGTGTATTGTTTCTTTATACGCTTTATCTATGATACTGGTGATAAATCAGCATCATACCATATTCCAGGTAGAGCTTATGATGCGGCTATTGATGGAGGTTGGCAAACAAAAAATACAGCTCAAGTAGATAGTTACTCTATAGGTTTGGCTAGTGGTAGAATGGGTTACTGGGAATCAACAGATATTTATCCTGCTGATAAACCAGACACATACGGAGTTTTATGTGGTCAACCAATACGTCATCATCGTTTTCCAGATCCTTCTATTAGCAATGTTGTTACTCATTTTGAAGACGGTAAAGTTCGTCCTATGGGTGTTAGATTCACAGGTATAACTAGACCGTTAGATAATAATGGTAATGTAATTACTAATATTGTAGGTTATGAGTTTTTGCGCGGGTCTAGAGAAGGTCAAAAATCTATTCTTGCCAAGGGGATGGTAAATAATATGTGTGCTGTACCATTACCTACTACAAATGAAACAATTCTATTTCAAAATTATCCTTAAACCATAAGTGCCATTGTCCGATAGCCTGTTCGATGAACATTTGATATCCATAGATGATCGTACACTGTTTTTCTTTGGCCTTTTGCAAGAGCTCTGTTTCCATGGGGCGGGTCTTAATATCCATTACTTTCGATCCTGGTAGTATGAATGATGGATCTATCGGCATTTCAACCGGAGTTGCATTGATCAAGAAGTCATATCCCTCTTCATAACAGCGTTGCGTAGCATCCAATCCGAGACCTGTACCACCAACACATTCTGCTAGGAGTTGTGCTTTTTTGATGTCTCTATT
>JBAWXE010000195.1:0-2204 GCA_037144255.1 Bacteroidota bacterium
GTATTGTTATAACAATTATTATTTTGTATTGCAAATCTAATAAAATTATTTTCATAGTTCCAAGTGATTCCAAAAATATTTTATAAAAACTATCAAATGGTAAATAAATCAAATTAATTCAAATCATATTTATTTAATTTGCGGGTGATACTATTATATTCGCAAACGCAATACTGAAGAGTAAAAGCGAGCAAACACATCTACTAAAAACTATAACAATACAAAAGTGAAATTCCTCATAGTTGGACTTGGAAATATTGGACTAGAATATGACTCAACACGTCATAATATAGGTTTTGATATAGCAGATACCTTTGTGATAAAGCATGATGGAACTTTCAATTTAGATAGACATGCATTTGTAGCAACCTGTAAATGGAAAGGCAAAACTTTCATTGTGATCAAGCCAACTACTTATATGAATCTGAGCGGGAAAGCTGTTAAATATTGGCTGGACAAAGAAAAGATACCTATAGAGAATCTGTTAGTATTGGTAGATGAATTAGCACTACCTATTGACACAATGCGTATACGTGCATCCGGCAGTGACGCAGGCCATAATGGGTTAAAAAATATTCAACTCATGCTACTAACAGACAAATATCCACGCCTGCGTTTCGGCATTAGCAATAATTTTCCAAAGGGAAAGCAGGTAGACTTTGTATTAGGTAAATGGACACCATCTGAATTGCCTATAGTAAAAGAAAAAATACTCAAAGCTGTTGACGCTATTGAGTGTTTTGCATCCCAAGGCATTTCTAAAGCAATGACAGAATACAATAAGTAGACTATATCTTTAAATTTAAAAAGGGCAAGCTTTCAGCTTGCCCTTTTTAATAAATACTATGCTCACTAATCTGCCTGATGGAATGGGTAACGGTAATTAACCACCGGCACAAATGTTTCTTTGATCGTACGGGCACTTAACCAACGATAGAGATTCAAAATAGAACCTGCTTTATCATTAGTACCGGAGGCTCTGGCTCCACCAAATGGCTGTTGCCCAACTACAGCACCTGTAGGCTTATCATTGATATAGAAATTACCAGCAGAATTAGTCAACTTCTTGGTCATCAATTCTATAGCATAACGATCTTGCGAGAAAATAGCGCCTGTAAGTGCATATGGTGAAGTTTGATCAAGTACATCCAGCATTGACTCCCATTTATCTGCATCATACACATGCAATGTCAATACAGGGCCGAACAACTCTTCGCACATGGTTACATATTTTGGATCCGTAGTTTCAATAACAGTAGGTTCTATGAAAAAACCTTTACTCTTATCGCATGTACCACCACATAATATTGATGCTTTGCCATTACTATTCTTTACACCATCAATATATTTAACCAAACTATCGAAAGACTTCTCGTCAATGACTGCATTGATAAAATTGGTAAAATCATCTACTATACCCATTTTCATGGTCTTCAGTTCTGCCACTAGTTTTGTTTTTACTTCATCTGCAATATTTGAAGGGATATAAGCACGAGAAGCTGCTGAGCATTTTTGTCCTTGATATTCAAATGCACCACGTGCAAGTCCTGTTACTACAGCATCAACATTTGAAGAAGGATGAGCAAAAACAAAATCCTTGCCACCGGTCTCCCCAACTATACGCGGATAGGATCTGTACTTAGATATATTTTCACCTATACTCTTCCACATGCTTTGAAAAACACCTGTAGAACCAGTAAAGTGGACGCCCGCGAAATCCGCATGTTGATAACAGATATCGCCAATAACCGGACCAGGTGCATATACCAGATTGATGACACCATCAGGCAAACCAGCTTCTTTCAATATTTCCATAAAAACAGACGCTGAATATATCTGCGTATTAGCAGGCTTCCATACTACTACATTACCACACATGGCAGGAGCAGTAGGCAAATTACCACCAATAGCTGTAAAATTGAAAGGAGTTACTGCCAATACAAAGCCTTCTAAAGGACGATATTCCATTCTATTATGGAAACCTTGTGTAGAAATCGGTTGTTGATTATATATTTGAGTAAGGAAATGAACATTGAAACGTAAAAAATCAATCAGTTCGCAAGCACTATCTATCTCTGCCTGAAAAGCATTCTTGCTTTGCCCTAGCATAGTAGCTGCATTCATTTTGTAGCGGTACTTAGTAGCTAAGAGATCTGCGGCTTTAATAAATATGCTTGCGCGTTGTTCCCATGTAGTTTCGGCCC
>JBAWXE010000196.1:0-2171 GCA_037144255.1 Bacteroidota bacterium
TGGACGTCAACGACGCCGGTCTGCCCATTAGTTCGATCCTAACCTCGGCCTCAGTTCATGACAGCCAGGTGGCGATACCGTTGATGAAGCTAACCAGTAAAAAAGTAACGTATTTCTATGACCTCATGGATGCCGCATACGATGCCGGTCCAATCTGGGCAACCAGCCGAGATCTGGGGCATGTTCCCATTATTGATCGAAACCCTCGTGGCGGTGAAGTGATTCCGATGGCTCCCCATGAGGCGGGTCGTTACCGGGAACGAACCGCCTCGGAGCGGTGCAATAGTCGCCTGAAAGACGATTTTGGGGCCAGGGACGTCATGGTAAAGGGACCATCAAAAGTTGAAATGCACCTGATGTTTGGGGTGATGACCCTGTTTGCCGACCAGTTGCTCCGGCTCTTAGCGTAGATTCCTCAAGAACGGACACATAACCGATACCAAGGGAGAGGTATGTCCGGGTAACGATAAAATAGCCATTGATAGTTAGATTATACCAATAATGTGCTCATTTTCTTTATAATGCCAGAAAGCGGGCCGGACAATGGTGTCATGTTCGTCAATTTTCGCATTTTGCAAAAGGCTCAAAATAAAGCAATTAAATTTAGATATGGTCGCCGCTGCTAGTATAATTAATCATTTATCACGAAATATGTTTTTAATTAGTCCGTTTAATGCTTTACCAGTATTATTACTTTTGCGTTTATCGCTAGCATTTTTATTTGCTACATCTGTTGCTGGCTGATCTTTGTTTGCATTGTCTTTTTGAGGTACAGTAGCCTCTAGACTATTTTCACTCTCCTGCATATTACTCTTGGTAGAATTTGTAGATTTCTTCAAAATTGTGCGGTCTCCTATGACGAAAGGTATAGCAGTAACTATATTAGATGCCTTATAAAATCCCATAAATGATGGTGCTGTTTTAAGTCCAGTATGACCACCTTTTTCAGGTGTACCATAGTCTATCGCATAAAATCCGTCTTCTAATATTTCAGTAGGTTCGATAATATACATTCCGGTCTTACCTTCAATTGGTTTAACACGAAATGGTATTTCTTTCTTAAATATCCACAAACGTTGTTTAATATATTGTTCATTGTATTTTATCTTACCTTTATAGTCCTTATTCCCAAAATTATGAATCGGTGCATCATTATAATCATACTGTTCAAGTTTAACAATGGCAGTATATCGTGGATCAGCAGTATTTTTTCCAATATAAAATAAAAAATTAGGTTTATTTTGCTTTATTGTTGGCGCAGTGTCAGGTATATTAATGAAGCCACCATAAGCAACAACATTTTTATTCTCAAACAAAAGCATTGTGTTAAGTTGTTGATGCTTAATTTCGCACCAACCCTCAGAGCATTTGTAATAATTGCCTGTGTATTCCGGGTATTCACTTGCTAAAGAAATGACAGGTATACATATTATTATAAGCAAAAGTTTTAGACAAAATAGTGTGTAGATAATAGTATTGATGTAGAATTGTTTTAACATTTCAATCTCCCATAATCGTGTTGCCATAATTGCCCCAAGAGTAGTTAAGTATACAATATCTATTACGACTTAACGCATTATTATATAATCTAAAGGATCAACATAGTCTTGTTTCTTTATGGACTCACATGATTTGTCGTATCCCCAGCCATGTCTGTCGTAATCTGCACCGTTGCTAATGCTGATATGCAAGTGATCTTTTACTACACCATCTTTATCACCATTATGCCCATTTATAGTAATTGTGCCTACTTTTGAGCCAAAGTCTTTTGAAACTAACTTACCAGAATAACTGGATAGATCCGTTAAGTCACCACTTGATACTTTTTCGTAAACAGTAGACTTCAAAATCAGTCCTTGTGTTGATGTATAGGTATAAATATTATAACGAAACTTCCTAGATGATGTATTCACTGGAGAGTGCTTATTTATTTCCGTTAGTATTTTATTTGATAATTCTCTAGACTTCTTATAATTTCCATTATCGAAATATTCCTGTGCCATTAATAGATTCTTACATGCAATATTTTCTATGTAGTTTTGACCGGCACAGTCAGGTGCAGGATATTCATTAGAAAAAAACCTTTCCATTGAGCACAATGTCACTTGCAAGACACTGAAACGCCGAGACGGATGACAGTATTGACACAGCAACAATCATCCGGACAAACC
>JBAWXE010000197.1:0-2144 GCA_037144255.1 Bacteroidota bacterium
CTCAAAGCGAGGGTGCGAATAATGCATATTGGGATAATAGAGATAGTTGTATTCTCATGGTCGGAAGTTCATCTTCTGTTGATTATATGGTTTCCAATTTTCATGGTGGAGCCAACGATATGTGTGTTATAAAAACAGATAAAAATGGATTACTTAAATGGGCGAAATGTTATGGTGATTATTCTGATGAACTTGGAATAAGTATCACAAAAGGACGTGATAGTGGATATGTAATATTAGGCACAACATTTGACGGAAATAACCCACCTACACCTCACATAAATCAACAGGATGCATGGGCATTTGACATTAACAAAAATGGAGATGAAAGGGCTAATAAAATATTTGGTTCTGTCATGTATGAATGGGCATCATCTGTAGTACCTTTTAAAAACATGTTCTTATTTACAGGATTCACAAACGCTACCATAACGCCATTTACAGAAGGTTTTTGCACTTCATTTCATGGTGAAGGGGATATTTTTCTCACTTATATGGATTATTGGCCAGCATCAATAATGCCAATTGTTTTACCTAGCCCCAAATTGCATTTATCGCCTAACCCAACAAAAGGCAAAGTGAGGGTAGAATTTCCGTTAAGCAATAATCAAAGCATAATCTCAATTATCGATAATTCTGGTAAAGAAATATTTCATCAGATTTTAGAACCGCATACAGATTATCTTGATATTAATGTAAAGGGGTGGACAAAAGGTTCTTTTATAATTCAATGGCAAAATATTGATGGTATTAAATTACATGAAAAACTCATCACATTTTAATTTTTCACACCTAATAAACTTGTATTATGAAACTAGCGTTAATTATTCTCGTAGCTTTTGCAATTTCTGACTTTGTATATACACCTGCTTATGGGCAAATGTCATTGCCTTTCTCTTTACCTAATCAAATAGATTCATTTAATATTAATCAACCTGGTGTAACATTTGCAGATATTATGTCTCATATTAATAGTTCTGTAGACAGTACTGATACCTTAGAAAATGGAATTATTGAAGAATTAAAAGCCTTTGAAACAATATGGGCTAGTCGAGTAGGAATAAATGATTCTACTTCTAGTGATTCTACCGGTAATATGTTTACTCAATATATGCAACGACTATCAGATGCTATCGCAGCTAGAGCTGCGGGCATGTGTCCTGCCAGTAGTAATTTTACAGGTAATTGGCATACTGTTGGACCTGCAAATCTTTCACGCCAATCAATAGGTAGAGTTGATGCAGTATGGGCTGATCCTTCTGATGCCACTGGGAATACAATATTAGCAGGAACATCTGGTGGCTTATTTAAAACTATTGATGGAGGATCAACATGGTCCGAACCTATAACAGATAATGCTCCCATTGCAAATGGAATAACAGGTATTACTTCTATTGCAGTTGATGTTAGCTCAAGCCCTCCCTATAACCATATAGTTTTAGGAACATCTGGCATCTCGTTATTAGAAAGTACAGATGGAGGGTCAACATGGAATCAAATAGCTCCTGATGGTAATTTGTATAAATACTTTCAATTAGTAAAATTTTCTCCTGATGGACATTATATATATGCATGTTCTGGGACATCGATATTTGTAAAAGATAATACAGTGTCGACAAATCCTTGGATTAATATTACGCCCGATATTAGTATATGGCCTACTGGTTATTATACACTGCAAAATTTAACTGGAATCATTTCCGCTTTTAATAGTATTGTCTTTGCTCCCAATGATTTAAACGGGAGATTTTTTATTTCTACATATACCCAAAGTTATGGCCCTGCAATGTCAGCCACTATATGGGAGGCATCATATGCTGTTCCCAACACGATTACGGATTGGCATTGTATATCTCCAATGAATATTACAATTACTGATGTAGGAGCAGGACAAACACTAACATTTACAAATACGAGTAACACAAGTAATGCTACTAATACAAATTCATTTGGACTATCTATATCCGATGAAAGTAACAAGTTATATGCAATAGGAGTCTTAGGTGGCCCAGGTTGGAATGCTGGTTTATTTGAATACCCACTCAGTGGATCTACCCCAACTTGGACTGCAATACCTAATACTAATGATAAAGTAGTCCCAGGCGGCTATGCTGCTCGTGCATCTTTATTGCAACTAAGAGTAT
>JBAWXE010000198.1:0-2118 GCA_037144255.1 Bacteroidota bacterium
GGCTTGTGCAAATACTATTATTATTAACAGTGCATATAGTAACATAGCAGGAATGCCCTGTTCTACCAACATCAACAGGAAATAGTTATGTGTCGTAGACCGCTCTACATTTTCACTGGCATAAGTCTTGAATAACGATACTGTATACGGCTTATAATGATAGTAAAAAGAATGAGGTCCAAAGCCTGTTATTGGTCTGTCATTACTCATTCTTATGGCGGCAATCCATCTATGAAATCTCTCCATAGATGAAATATCTCTACCCTTAAACGTTGCCAAAATATGGTCCACAAAATTATCATGCATCAATGTATGGTCATATTTAGGCCTATATTCTATATATTTTCGGTCATTAGACATGTACAAAAATGCCAATAACATAAAAGTGTATATCACAGGCATAATATAGTTCACTAACTGCTTCTTAATAGTCCACCCTACAAATACCGCAAATACAACAGCTATCATTGCTGCACGTGCAAAAGCAAAAAAGACACACAACAAAAAGAAAGTTATTAGAATAAAGTATTTCTTTGATTTTTGCTCTCCGGCTTCTTTACTAATAATATAAGCAGTCAATACCAATGGAAAAATCATCGATAAAACGGTAGAATACTCCACATGATTATAATACAACATCCCCACAGCCTGACTGATATTTGCAAATTTGAATTCATAGAATGAATACCTGATCATAATAATGAACATAGTGATCAATAAGGGTATAAGTACCATTTTATAGCCTTTTATGAAATCCTTCTTTTCTCTGAATATCCATATCGGCACTATGAAGAATGTTGCTACATACCATACTTTAGCCAAAAGAAACTTAAGTGAAAACAACAACATCTCTGAATATGTTACTGCGACTACCAACCATACAAATTGAAGAAGTATGATCAGAGTAATAGGGTTCCTCCACCACCCTTTCGGTATTGTGTGTTTTCCCTCTGCCAATATTATTAAAGTGAGAAACAGAAATATCCAAGCTATAGGCTCATCCGGAAAAGAGATGGATAATCCATGATTGATTATAGTGAACTGTATAGAAATGGGGATTGTAAATAGCAATATCCAATAAGCCTTTTTCCAATCATGAATTACTATAAATAGATACTCCAGCAACAATGGAATTGCCAACACATAATAAAACCCTGTTAGCTCATATACAGCTATACTGCAAAATAGCAGTATAGCTATCAGCCAAAGTAATTTATTATTATAAATTAATATCCCTTCCTGCATATCTAAGCATTTATAGACTGCTATTCATTTTTTCGCAATACGTATACTACACTATATAAGAAGCCCAATAGTGAACAGAGCACTATCGTCTCTAGTATATATACATCCTTGGGTCTCAAGGGAGGCTGTGCAACTTTCACTACATGTATCAAAGGCATTTCATTGATTTGGGTTTGTGTAGAATATTGGCTGGCTAGTGTCAGGTGCCTAGTTCTATCACTTACCAACTCATCTTTTACAGACTCTAGATTCTGTATCATTTCCAGCCCTCTGGCAAAATCAGGATTGCCATTTTCCTTTTGGCTGCTCATAATGATATTACCTCTGCTAGGACTCAGCATATCGAATATATGATATTGTTGCCTTAGTTTTACTAAAGAATCTGTGAGTTTTGTGATAATCAATTCATCATCATTGGCCTTTTTGATGATAGATTGATACATATCTTCTCTCATACTATTGTAAAAGCCTCTCAATGATTTCTCTATCAGCGCCACACTAAGTGTCGATACATTTGCAGCTCTTTGCGGGTCCTTATCAGAAAATGATAGTATAATACTCTTGTTCTCAGTTCTTGTAATATGTAGGTTCTTATTAAATTTCTTTCTAAGCCTTAGTACATCCTTGGGATTAGTTGTATCGTAATTATATACTTTTGCCATTTTCAAAACCCTTATTACTTCATTTTGCACTGTATCACTCCAGGAAATCGTAATAAGCCTGTCTATATCATCTTCGTTACCATAATAGTCCACAAATTTCGTCTCTGCATTATACATGTTGTTCCTATCAGCATATTGAGGGTTTTTTAATATAAATATGGTATCTGCTTCATATTTTTTAGGCATTATTATATATAATGCAATACCAAAC
>JBAWXE010000199.1:0-2105 GCA_037144255.1 Bacteroidota bacterium
TCATTGAATACAAAGGATAGATGTATATCAGCCAGAGCAGCTAATATTTGCTCATGATCCTTCAGGTTCACATTGTTACGCAGGAAGTATAATGTAATAGCGCGGTACATAGCACCACTGTCTATATAATTATAGCCTAATTGTGCAGCCAATTGGCGTGCTAGGGTACTTTTCCCGCAGGATGAGTACCCATCTATAGCTATAATTATTTTACGTGCGGACATTCTACAAAATTAATCATCAAATTTGATAAATACCCGTTATGTTATCATTATTTACTACTTATAGTTGCAAAAAAGCCCCTTGAAAGAACAAGAGGCTTTTTAATAGACTGATACAGCTATTTATTTACTCATTTCCGCATAGAATTTGTGGAAATAAGGTATTGTTTCAATGCCCTTATAATAGTTTGCTACATCGTATTTTTCGTTCGGGGAGTGTATGTTGTCATTATCCAGTCCGAAGCCCATTAAAACAGTTTTAAGCCCTAATGTCTTTTCGAACAAGGCTATGATAGGTATACTGCCGCCACCACGAGTAGGGATAGGGTCTTTCCCAAATGCAGTTTGTATTGCTTTCGATGCTGCTTTATAGGCTACAGAGTCTGTAGGAGTTACTACAGGTTCTCCTCCATGATGAGCAGTCACTTTTACTTTTACATAGTCGGGTGCAATTTTCTCAAAATGCTTTTGAAATAATGCTGCTATCTGATCAGAATTTTGGTTAGGAACCAAGCGCATAGATATTTTAGCATTAGCCTTTGAAGGCAATACTGTTTTTGCACCTTCTCCTATATAGCCACCCCAAATGCCATTTACATCTAGTGTTGGGCGCACACCGGTGCGTTCCAGTGTAGTATATCCTTTTTCTCCCCACACTTCTTTGATACCTAGTTCGTCTTTATATTCATTCAGATCGAAAGGTGCAGCATTCAATGCTTTGCGCTCGGCATCTGTAAGGTCTACTACTTTTTCATAGAATTCAGGGATAGTAATATGGTTATTCTCATCGTGCAAGGACGCGATCATTTTACAAAGTATGTTCACAGGATTTGCCACAGCACCACCATATACACCACTATGCAGGTCTCTGTTAGGGCCTACTACCTCTACTTCCATATAAGCCAGTCCGCGCAATCCTGTTTCTATAGATGGATGCTCCATACTGATCATAGAAGTATCAGATACTAGAACAATATTTGCTTTCAGTTTTTCTTTATTCTTCTCCAGGAAAATACCAAGATTGGATGAGCCTACTTCTTCTTCTCCTTCTATCATGAATTTTACATTACATGCCAGCGTATTGGTTTTGGTCATTACTTCCAATGCCTTTACATGCATGAACATTTGGCCCTTATCATCACACGCACCTCGTGCAAAGATCTTACCATCTTTTATTACTGGTTCAAATGGTCCACTTGTCCATAATTCCAATGGATCTGCAGGTTGTACATCATAATGTCCGTATACTAATACTGTAGGTAAAGTTGGGTCTATCATTTTCTCCCCATATACTATTGGGTGTCCGTCAGTAGGGCATATTTCGGCTTTATCACAACCGGCTTTCAGTAGATTCTCCTTTACAGCTTCAGCACATCGTGCTACATCGCCTTTATATTTACTATCTGCGCTTACAGATGGTATGCGGAGTAGGTCCAGCAATTCATTTAGAAAGCGGTCTTTATTTTGTCCCAAATAATCGTTCCAAACTTGCATGTGTTGTATTTTTTAGAACTCAAATGTAAGAGAATAGAAGAAATATCTCGTTCTTAGATGAATAAGGATGTTTTTTTATTATATGTTTAGGGGAATACACAATATTATACTTGAAAATGCTATATTTCATAAATCTTATCTTTTTAGTAACTTCGCACTCTTTTAAATTAGTCTTCCAAATATGAAGTTGTCGCAATTCAAATTCGACTTACCCCTTAATCTTATTGCCCAGCATCCTTCCAAAACACGTGAAGAAAGCCGCCTGATGGTGGTTCACAAGGATACCGGGAAGATCGAACATAAAGTATTCCGCGACATTTTATCCTATTTTAACGATAAGGATGTAATGATGGTCAACAACACTAAAGTATTCCCTGCACGCCTTTATGG
>JBAWXE010000200.1:0-2057 GCA_037144255.1 Bacteroidota bacterium
GCCATATAGTATTACTATATGGCTTTTATATTTAGTTGAATTATCTTAATTCACTGTAACATTTACAGTTATATTTTTTGAACCAACGCAAATTTTTATGTGGGCTGTACCTGCACCGGTAGGTTGTATATTTCCTGATTGATCTACATTACAAACTAATACGTTATCTGAACAATAAACAAGAGTAGCACCAACTACAGGTGCCCCTCCGGCATCTACTGCTGCTGCATTGATCTGTGCAGTACCTAATGGAAATGATAAACTAACGTTTACAGAGCTACTTAGTGTAATATGGTCTACAGATGCATTTTCTGCACCACAATTACAGCTCGTAGCTACGGCGGCTATTATCATTGCAGCACCCGGAGCTATAGTGCTATTACCATTGATTTGTGCTAACAATACAGTCGATAATCCAGCAGTAGCACTACTCTTCATAGTTACTAATCCATTTGCATCAACATTTGCAATGTCTAACATGCTAAGACCATAAGTTGGAATAGTCCATTGTAAACCTGAAGGCATAGTAATTGCACTTACGTTCAGATTGCTATGGTTTACAGTATAAGCAGTAGCTGTAAATTGTTGAGTATTACCCGGAGCAATACTACTGTAATAAGGGGTTACTACTATTGCAGTATCTGGTAATACATCTAATTCTGCTTGACCAGTGATACCACTAGCAGTTGCAGTTACAGTTGTTTTCCCAATATGTAAGGCGGTTACTTTACCATTAGCATCTATGCTAGCTACAGTTGGGTCTTGTATAGTCCATGTAAATGTAGATGATACTTGAGTATTAGATATATCATATGCTGTAGCAGAGAAAGTGAAATTGTCGCCTTTGAATATTTGCTTTGCATTAGGGTTGATAGCTACTCTTGCTACTGGTAGTGTAATAGGAGGGTTGCCAACAACCAAAACAGGTACGGATACACTAGGTGTACCGGTAAGGCCGGTAGCTGTAACAGTAATAGTACAAGATCCGGCTGCTTTAAATGTAATAACACCACCGTTATCAACTGTTACAATATTGGCATCGCTGGAGGCATATGTATAATTAGTAGTGCCAGTACCAATATATATTGGTGTTAGCTGAATGGTTCCTGCATTGGTACTCCAGATCACAGCGCCTGGAGCTACTGAAAACACTGTAGTATTATATACACCGATAGGAACTGTTGCCGTGAGGTTAGAACCATTTACAGATGCTGTAGCTGTTATGGTACCAGCACCTATACCGGCAGCTGTAAAAGTATTACCTGTGAAACTACCTAAAGTTGTATTGCTAACGCTCCATGAGATACTGCTAGGTGCAGTAGTAGTACCATTCTTGTCTACCAATACGGCTGTGTAGGGTATTGCAACTTGTGGTACTACAGTTTGTGCACCGGTTTGTATTACCAATGCATAAGTGTCTGCGCCAGAGCTTTTTTTATCATCTTTCTTACAACTGCCAAAGATGGCAATGCATACCAATGATAATACAAGTACTATTTCTCTTGTTTTCATATTTTATTGTTTTAAGTTTTTAAATTTTGTTAATCAATAAATTATTTATTTACCAATTTTTTAAAAATAAAATCAAAATTTTAATTATTGAATGATGCGAAATTATGAATTCTAATCGTTTTTAAAAATCAATGATACATTGTTTGTGATATATCCATTTCTGATGGCGTTTACAAACGCGTAACATATGTTATTGGTTTCCTAATGCCTTCATTATCAAGTATAAATGGTTTGTGATTGTTTAATTTTGTGTTTATATCTGAGTTGGAATTTCGACCTTATGAAGAAATTGATCTTATATCTTTCATGTACGCTTATCTGTTACTGCATCATTGCATGTAATAGTACTACGCTTATTGAAGATGCTCAGGCATTGGCAGAAAAAAAATGTTTGCTAAATAATGCTAATCGTGACTTGCAAATAGCTCAACTTAATATTACTGACAAAGATAAGATCGATTTGATGAGCAGCTATGTTAGTAGTTTGAATGAAGATGTGGACAAGACTATTACGAAATACAACAAAAAATATGATGAAAAGGGAC
>JBAWXE010000201.1:0-1949 GCA_037144255.1 Bacteroidota bacterium
TGGGCAGTCATTGTGAGAAGTCTTCTATTTACTTCAAAAACAATGCATATACTTCCATTAAAGTAACGATCAATGATTCTACCGTAGTTGTAAAATCTAATGATTCTGTAAGATATGATGGAGTAATTGGTTCAACAATTACTGGCACAGCATATACATATCCGTATAATGATACATTTTATCATACTTCAGGAATATATCATTGGAATATTAGTGGCACATGCCCATCAAGCGGTTCTATTTCAGTTCCATCAGATGTTGACTCCAGTTATTTTTGTTTACTGATAAATAATAATAACTACGATGCTACTAAATCGATTCATGCAGAGTATGTAAATTATGGATTACCAAGTCAAACAATAGATTCTGTTTATGTAAGCGGAACGAATCCCAATAACATCGTAATTGGTTATTATCGTGCCTTTTCAAATTCAAATGTTAGGGTAAGTCGTAGTGATACAAGTATCATTCAAAATGTAACTTTACCTGGCACAAAGAACCAATATTATCTTGCTCAGTTCTAAGCCATAAAAATCTTGTTGCATTGTGCAAATATTAAAAGTCTAACAAGTCTGTGAGGCTTATTTCTAAGTGTATGCAAATTTTCCTAAGTATTAGGATAGAAGGATTTGTATTGCCCGCTTCAATTCTGCTCATGCTTTGCTTTTCTATATCGCACGAGTAACCTAGGTCAACTTGTTTGATGCCTTTCTCTTTGCGTATAGTTTTTATACGCTTGCCTAATTTCTTTAAATATTCCGATTCTGCTTTTTCTCTCTTATACATTAAGAGAAAAGTCAAGAAATTTGCAGTCAATAAGTAAACAATAATGTTTACTTTTGTTCCCTTATCTAATATTTTTCACTGAGTAGAACAATTTATACAAAATGAAAAGCATTCTCTTATTGGTTCTCTTCGGATTGAGCCTTTCGTTTTCAGCACATTCACAAGGCACACCGGCATATGTAAATACTGCATACTTAGCAGCATGGTATTCATTTACTGGCAATGCTATTGACAGTAGTGCTAATCTCTCTTTTGGTATCACTAGTAATGTTGCATTGACAAACGATAGAAGTGGACATGCAAATAGTTCATATTATTTCAATGGTATTAACAGTAATATCAGTACCCCTTCAAAATTTACTGATACCAATACTTTGGGTAATAGAGCAATTTCAGTTTGGATAAAAAGAGATACATTACAAGTACCTAATACAAGTGCAAAATATGTCTTGTCGTCTGGTATCAATGTAGATGCTGAAAATTTCAGTTTATATCTTGATCAGTTTAATAGTTTGATTTTCGATGGTGGAGGTACTCATAATATTGCTTTAACTGCAATTGGTGTGAATGCCATTGATACTAATTGGCATCATATAGTGATAAATTATTACCATAATGGTAGCAATACTGTTGATAGTATGAGATTTTATTTAGATGGTGTATTTAGCCATTATAGCGGTTCTTGTAATTTAAGCCTTTCATATACTCCCATTATGATCGGTGCTAAAACAGATGCATCAGGAAGTACAGCAATAGCAAATACTAATTTTGCAGGAGTAATAGATGATATTGGTATATGGAATAGAACATTAACCGATTGTGAAATACAGCGTTTATATTTAGCAAGGTCAACATTTATTTTAAGTTGTCTAAAAGATACCACAATCGGCTCTCCATCAATAACAACATATTCTATTACTGAAACACCACCTATATTAAGCACCACTTATCAATGGCAAGAAAATAAAGGTACCGGTTGGTTTAATTGCGGTACGACTACAACAGTATGCCTAAATCCACAATCTAAGATAATGACAATCGATACTAGTATTGCTGCAAATACTCTTTCTAACACCTATAGTTATCGCTGTATCAGAAATGGAGCATGTTCAGATACATCAACCATTGCACAAATACCGCCATTAGGATTAACTAATATACAC
>JBAWXE010000202.1:0-1886 GCA_037144255.1 Bacteroidota bacterium
TTTTGGGTGGCTATGGCAACAATGACCTTGGGTGTAATTATGCAGGTATATTTGGTTGTAATGTTATAGCTTCTATGGGATGTGCGTTTCATATAAACAATCTAGTAGCACAATCTATACCTCCAGGTAATTTTGCAACATGTGCACCTCCTGCTTCTCTTGTTGGTATAACTGGAGCTCTTTATTATATTATCCCTACAGGAACATTTCAGAAAGTAGTATTTGTTGTTTAGTGTTGCCTTAATAATATTGTGAAATGGAAAAAAGATGCATATTTTTATTGATATTGTTTATTGTATGTAGGGTTGTTGTTTATGCTCAAACGATAACCACATTTGCAGGTGGTGGTTTATCATTGGTAAATAACACATCAGCTTTATTGTCTAATATACATGCACCCCTTAGTGGTGCATTTGATAAATATGGGAATTACTATTTTGCTACTGGAATTGGCAACTCAAGTGTAAAAAAAGTAAACATTAATGGTTTGATTTCAACAATTGCAGGAAATGGTTCGGATGGATTTAGCGGTGATAATGGCCTAGCAGTGTTGGCTCAAATGCATGGGATAATGGGTATAGCAATAGATACTAATTGCAATGTTTATATAGCCGATTACTATAATGCGAGAATTCGAAAAGTTGATGCAATTACAGGGATAATAACAACTTTTGCGGGTAACGGTGTTCATAACTCTCTAGGAGATAATGGTTCGGCTTTGTCAGCTGCGCTTGTACCAGAAAATGTTAGCGCAGATAGGTTTGGCAATATATATGTATTAGATAGTGTTTCCGTAGTTCGGAAAATTAATGCTTCTGGAATTATTAATTCATATGCAGGTATTAGTGGGTTTTCAGGTTATAGTGGGGATAATGGACCCGCAACATCAGCTCAGATAGCATATTCTTATGGACTTTGCAATGATACTGCGGGTAATTTATATATTGGTTGTGTTGGTAGAATCCGAAAAGTAAATAAAAACACTGGGGTTATTACTACAGTTGCTGGTAATGGTAATGAAATATATATCGGTGACGGTATGCCTGCCTTGCAAGCACAATTTGATCCCTACCAAATTACTACCGATTTGCTCGGAAACATATATATGGTAGATGAAGGTAACTTTCAACAAAGAGCATTGCAAATAAGCGCAGCTGGTATTTTTCATGCAATTGCTGGTAATGGAACATCAGGTTATAGTGGTGATAATGGTCCTGCAATTTCTGCTCAATTATATAATCCTGCAGGAGTAACAACGGATTCTTGTGGAAATGTATACATAGCAGATGCCGTCAACCATCGTATCCGTAAAGTATGGATAGGAACTACTACTATACCATCTGCTAGTATAGATGTAAGCCCTAATGATACAGTATGCACAGGCACATCTGTAATATTTACAGCTACTCCAATAAGCGCAGGTAGTAATCCTACATATCAATGGTTAAAGAATGGAGTAGTGGTAAGCACTGCTACTAATAGTACATATACATATTCACCCACAAATGGTGATAGTATACAGTGTATAGTAGTTAGTAGTATTGCTTGTGCAGGCCCGGCACTTAGCAATGCTATACACATGACCGTTACACCTAGCGTAATACCTACTATTAGTGTCAGCCCAAACCCTAATGATACTGTATGTGCTACTACATCAGTTACTTATACAGCTACTACTACGAATGGCGGAACTACACCAATATATCAATGGGTGAAGAACGGAGTGAATGTAGGCACTAACTCAGCTACTTATAATTACACACCTAATAATCTTGATTCCATAAGATGCGTATTAACTAGCAATGCCACCTGTGCTACACCTGCTACACTTAGCAGTAATACCATCAATATGACGGTAAATCCTCTCCTTATCCCCACTATCAGTA
>JBAWXE010000203.1:0-1883 GCA_037144255.1 Bacteroidota bacterium
GATAATATATTATATTTTTTGTAGGATGTCTTTTACTTCTTCCAGCGTATATAGGAATCGCATATTGCTTACAGTCTGGTATTTTTTGGTACGCAGCATACTACCTGAGATGAAAATGGTACAATCAGGGAATGTTTTGGAGAGCTTTTGCAAGTACTTACTTCCATCAAAATCCTCAGCTACAGAGGTAAGGTGCACATATACGTATTTAGGCTTTTTGACCTCATAGAGGAATTTGGCTTCACTGATAGGAGAATTAGGCCCTAGGTATATAGGGTCTTTTTGCAGTTTCCGTAGCATATAATGTACATACAACAAGCCAAGATCATGTATCTCTCCTTCTGGTAGGAATAATAATACTGATGGGCTGGCATCAGACTTTTTAGGAGGAAGATTTTCAATAGCTACCGATAGTTTGCGGTAAATGACATTGCTGATCAGGTGCTCTTGGGCAGGGAAAATCCTATCTGTCATCCACATTAATCCTATCTTTTCCAGATAATGGAAGATGAGTTGTTCTACGGCATTTTCAATACCATATTTCTTAATGTAAAGTGTGATGATCTCCTCAAATCTGTCTATATCTAGATTCAATGTGGCTTCCAGCATTTCATTTACCAATATCTGCAACTTGAAGTCTACATCTGTGATCTTATTGATCAGAGAGTTCATATCCACATCAGACATCTTATGTATGCGAGATATCTTATACCCATACTGATTTAGTAAAGCTATACGCAATGCAGATTTCAGGTCGGCAGCATCGTAGAATCGTATATTGGTATCAGTACGTTTAGGTTGTAGTATACCATAGCGCTGCTCCCAAATACGTATAGTATGGGCTTTAATACCTGTCAGATTTTCTATATCTCTAATGCTGAATTGATTCATTTCTTCAATAATAGCCACGATACCTGCTTTTATCCAACAACAACGTTTTGGGAAAAAAGTTTGAAGAATTATTTCGAATGAAATAATTCTTCTATCCTTTGGTACCTGTAATCAAAGATATTGCGTAATTGTTTTTTTACGAATAAAGTATGGGCAATAGTGCCTAAAAAATAGAAAGGTAAAGAGTAATGCAGTATATCTGTCATTAATACGCCATCTGTATTTTTTTCAAAATGATGTTGGTGATGCCATAGTTTATAAGGCCCGCTGCGTTGCTCATCTACAAATAGCTTGTGTTTGATAACAGATGTTATTTCAGTCATCCAAAACATGGGTACGTGCAGCAAAGGGGCTACTTTGTAGGTAATGATCAACCCCGGGTATATTTCTTTAGGTAAATTCTCCGTAAGTGTCCTGAAATTCATGTAAGCCGGGGTAATGGCACCCAGATTTTGGGCATCGGAGAAGAAATCCCATACTTTTTCTATTGGGGCATGTATCAATTGCTGGGTAGTCTGTGTATATACTTTCATTGTGGTACTAACAAGGATGAAAGGTAATTGTTTAGATGCATGGGAAAAGTTATATTTAAAATATTTTCTATTAGCAGTTTAAACCTTTCTGCAATTGGCTTGTCTTAATTACAAAATATGACAATTATGTACTTCAATAGACAAATCAAACAATCAGCGCTTTTTATAGCGGTTCTTGCGCTGCCATTTGCAGCTTGTAAGAAGAATAGCAATAGCAGTACTACTACTACAGATAGTACGGGTTCGGGCTATGCCTCAGACTATTCTAAATCTGAAAGAGAAACTAACGATGCGGAATCTATAGCGGATGTAGCTGCAAATAGTGGCAGTATAGGTATGAGAGTAGGCGCTACCGATCTCAGCTCTTGTGCTACTGTAACTAATGTAGTAAGTGGATCCGGTCATTTAGTGACTATCAATTTCGGTACTACTAATTGTGCTTGTTCTGATGGACGTAAC
>JBAWXE010000204.1:0-1694 GCA_037144255.1 Bacteroidota bacterium
GTGTATAAGTGTACTTTTGTGATAATATTTTAAAGGTATAGACTTATGAACATTAGAAACAATAACCTAGCCATCAGGCAGCTGGATAAGAAAATGCAGCATATAGCAGCATTGGACAACCATGCCCTGCCGGAAGAAGGATGGGTAAAAACGATACGTAAGACACTGAACATGTCGCTGAGGCAGCTGGGTAAAAGAATGATGATGACCCCACAAAGCGTAAGAGATATAGAACGCAGAGAGGTAGAAGGCACAGTAACACTGAAAACGCTACAAGACGCAGCAAGGGCACTGGATATGAAATTGGTATATGGACTGGTGCCTAAAGATGGCACATTGGAAAAAATGATAGAACGCCGCGCTACAGAGATAGCTACACAAATAGTGAAGCGTACCCACATGACCATGCTGCTGGAAGAACAAGGCAATAGTGATGAAAGAATACAAGAAGCTATCAATGAACTTACCGATACCCTAAAAAGAGAAATGCCGAAAATGCTATGGGAAGAATAGAACTGAAATATGATGATGGGCAAACGCCATTAGAGGAAGAAGAAAAGGATGGATTGCTACCAACTGCTGTAACTACTAAAGGAGAACTGGATGAAGTGGAACAGCGCAATATAGAAGATGCGATACGCTGGACGATGCAACGTAGAAAGAAATTCAAGAAGGAAGAGATACTGACCGAGGCTTTTGTGATGGAGCTGCATAAAACAATGTTTGGAGAGGTGTGGAAATGGGCAGGGGAATTTAGAAAGACGGATAAGAATCTAGGAGTATCGAAATATCAAATAGGCACAGATCTGAAAGTACTGCTGGACGACTGTGCTTATTGGATAGATCATAATATCTATGAAGCGGATGAGATAGCAATACGATTGAAACATAGGATAGTATTGATACATTGTTTTGCAAATGGTAACGGTAGACACTCAAGACTGATAGCAGATATAATAGTAGAAAAGGTGTTTGGGAAGAAAGTCTTTAGTTGGGGAAGTGTACAACTAGTACAACAAGGTATTGCCAGAGCAGGCTATCTGCAAGCACTACGTGAAGCAGATAAGGGAAACTATGAACCACTGATAGTATTTGCAAGGTCGTGATGTGGAATAGGAATATTAATAGTTGTTGCTCAGAAAATAAGACAAACAACAGCGAAGACAAGAATTAATAATTCTGAACCCAGCGTAGTAAAGGTACGAAATGGGGCAGTTTCTATAAAGGAAAGGGATAAATATTAGTTTTTGAGAATTGGAGGGGTTGATATCAGAAGGGCGTAGTGGAAACTACGCCGAACGAGGAAATACAATCCCTTTTATTTATCTTTAATAATCCTAAATAATTATAATTAATGAATGGTATAATCAAGTATAATATTGAACATAATGGATGCCTTGTTGGCATATATACAAATACTGGGGAGCCAAATCATGATATTTATCCTGATATGGCTAAAAAAAAGCAAAACGGAGGAAGTTCAGGTATAGAAGGTGAATATGATGCTTTATATTTTAATAGTGATCCTAAATGTGAATTACACATTGAAAGGGACAGTAAAAATGAAAATGTATTTCATTTTAAATGGTTTTCTATGGGTAATCCAAACCCATTCCATATAGGTATTGGTATAAAAGTTGATGAAAAAACAATTTTATCATTTGGCCGTAGTTGCGTTCTCATTAACTCTTTTA
>JBAWXE010000205.1:0-1559 GCA_037144255.1 Bacteroidota bacterium
ATCGATTTCCGGTTTTTACCGATTGTTACCGAAAAATTACCGATTCTTTACCGATGGATTTCCGATGAATTACCGGTTTGTTACCGATGAATATTTTGCAATATGAAAGACATATTACAAATGCTCAGGAGATCTCTCCCGTTGGTCGAGATGAGGACCTTGATTTGATGTAAATATACGAAATTGGGGTAGGGGTATCCAAATAGATTTAGACTATGTGATATAGACTACAACAATATTATCATTTTTTAGGTATGGTAGCTTCTATTTTGCCCAGGTCGGTAATGACACGACCATAAACAGAATCGAAATCATCGGGGTGCAGGCGGTACCATTCCAGCCCCTTATCAAAGTCTTGTTCAGATATTTTATAATGAGCAAATATCTCTTTGTAGAAGCGGGCGAGTGAATCTTTGTTCTTGCCACTATGTGTACTATCGGGTATGGACATACAATATGCTTCGGCCAGATGTATATCTCTGATCATCTGTTGCATAAGAGCAGGTGCTATGGGTGGTGTTTCTTTTTTGTGTTTGCAGGCTGTAGTACTGAGCACTACTAACAACAAGAGTATATATTTTTTCATGAAACGAGGCTGGGTCATTTTAGCAATGCATTGTATTTACTGGCATTGGGTACATCCATAGCAGATAGCATAGGTACATATTTTTGCTTGTCTTCTTTGGGTGCTTGTGCCAGTATGTGTGTCAGCTCGTCGCTCTTGGTATTGAAGAAGAACTGTATGATGAATGCAGAGGGGTTATCTTTCTGCACCTGACTGAGCTTGGGTATACCGGACAGTATCTTCTGACGAGACTCTATGGGCTTAGTATACATAAGGTCTAGACCCTCGCGGTGCATACTGTACCAGAAACCACGCATATCTATAAAGCGGGGACTCAGTATCTGATCGATAAGCCAAAAGCGATTGCGGTTGCCCTCTACGGCTTTCCAACCTACAATGTCTTTACCTTGTTCGGGGGCATTGTTCACTACATTTTGTGCCTTCTTAAAAAAAGCAGTACCACCACTAGGTGCAAAACTATCGTAGTCGTAACCTAGAATGAGATATGCATAATAGGCCATCACCGCAGTAAGGTTCGACTCCAAAGGGTTAGTACCACTTACACGATTATCATCGAAAGATAATTGTGTGTATTGAGAGAAATGGAATGCAAAATCACGATCGAGATAATTGATAAGCGGACTGGAGTAACTGGAATTATACACAGGGCGCGAAGCCTGTATGCTCATGGTGGCATTGTAGCCATCGGGGTCGCTGGCACCAAATTTGGAAATAATATTGATCAGAATGTTGACCTCTATTCTTTCTGTAGCATCAAATTCATCGGTTCCCCATTTACGAGCATTGAGAAATTCTGTGAGACCACGCTCCATAGCTGTGAATACCTGCTGGTCTACACCTGTTATCTTTTCGTGCAAGATCTTCACCTTGCAGGAAAGTTCCTGAGCATAGCCCAAGACACTGGTCATACAGCAAAAGCCTATAACACTAAACAGTTTTTTCAGCATGTCTATATTCTAATATATAATTGACG